>NZ_JAHWLU010000014.1:0-65212 GCF_022134725.1 Buttiauxella sp. S19-1 | reverse complement strand
AGAAGTGAAACGCCGTAGCGCCGATGGTAGTGTGGGGTCTCCCCATGCGAGAGTAGGGAACTGCCAGGCTCCAATTAAGCAAAAAGCCCTGTACTGACGTACAGGGCTTTTTGCTGTCTGCGATTTACGAAAATTACACTCATCTCCTCCCTCTAATCCTCTGAAGATCATGCCTGTACGCAGTTTAATCCACTATTTCTAAAATCCGTGCTTAAGTGAAACATTTTCAACTATCTTATGAATACTCGACATTTGACATATGTCGGGTTATCTTCAGCTATCTGGATGTCTAAACGTTTAAACGTATGTTGTGAGGATATAAGGTTATGCCAATTCGGGTGCAGGATGAGTTACCAGCCGTCAATTTCCTGCGGGATGAGAATGTCTTTGTTATGACTACATCGCGCGCAAGCAACCAGGAGATCCGTCCGCTAAAGGTGCTCATACTTAATCTGATGCCGAAAAAGATTGAGACCGAAAACCAGTTTTTGCGTCTGCTTTCTAACTCTCCCCTGCAGGTTGACGTCCAGCTGTTACGCATCGACTCCCGTGAATCCCGTAATACACCGACTGAACATCTCAACAATTTCTACTGCAACTTCGAAGATATTCAGGATGAAAATTTTGATGGTCTGATTGTCACAGGAGCCCCACTTGGCCTGGTAGAATTTAACGATGTTGCGTATTGGCCACAGATCGAACAGGTGATTCATTGGGCAAAAGATCATGTTACCTCAACACTCTTTGTGTGTTGGGCTGTGCAGGCTGCACTGAATATTCTCTACGGCATCCCTAAACAAACGCGCAATGATAAGCTGTCTGGCGTTTATGCACACAACCTCACTTACCCACATGCCTTGTTAACTCGCGGTTTTGACGACACTTTTCTGGCACCACACTCACGCTACGCAGATTTCCCCGCATCATTGATTCGTGACTATACCGATCTTGAAGTTCTGGCTGAATCAGAAGAGGGGGATGCGTACTTATTTGGCAGCAAAGACAAGCGTATCGCATTTGTCACCGGCCATCCGGAATATGATTCGCACACACTGTCAGGTGAGTATTTCCGCGATGTAGAAGCAGGCTTGAACCCTGAAGTGCCATATAACTATTTCCCTGGTAACGATCCGCAGAAGAAGCCACATGCAACATGGCGTAGCCACGGGAATTTGCTGTTCACCAACTGGCTAAACTACTACGTCTACCAGATCACTCCATTCGATCTGCGCAATATGAATCCAACGCTCGACTAAGCGTTTCAGCATCCCGTCACCTCTACGATCAAGGCACTTTAAGGTGCCTTTTTTGTTTTCTAAAAACACATTCCCCAAATGAATAAATTTTAATTTCATATATATCAATGTGATAAATGATTTTCATTTCAAAAATGGAAATTGTTTTTGATTTTAAAAAATCATGAAGTAGTCTTAACTCTGTTGAATGAAAACCAGACACTGGACGTACCAGATCTATTTGGCATGATCGATGGGATAAGACGAGGGGAGAAATCCAATGACACAACAGACAGTTAGCGCAGAGTTGGCCTTTAGCCAGCCGTTTGGTGAACCAGAGCGACAGATTCTGACGCCTGATGCAGTAGAGTTTCTCAGTGAGCTCGTCACCCGCTTTACACCGCAGCGTAATAAGCTACTGGCGGCACGCATCGTTCAGCAGGCTGAAATTGACGCAGGGAAACTTCCAGATTTTATTTCGGAAACCAGTTCCATTCGTGAATCAGAATGGACTATTCGCGGCATTCCGGCCGATTTACTCGACCGCCGCGTTGAGATCACCGGGCCTGTCGAACGCAAAATGGTGATTAATGCGCTGAATGCTAACGTCAAAGTTTTTATGGCTGACTTTGAAGACTCCCTCGCTCCCAGCTGGAGCAAAGTGATCGACGGCCAAATCAACCTGCGCGACGCCATTCGCGGGACGATCAGCTGGACTAACGAAGCCGGTAAAATCTACCAGTTGAAGCCTGATCCAGCCGTATTAGTCTGCCGTGTTCGTGGCCTGCACTTACCAGAAAAACATGTCACCTGGCGTGATGAGCCTATTCCAGGCAGCTTGTTCGACTTCGCACTCTACTTCTTCCATAACGTGGACGCCTTGCAGGCAAAAGGTAGCGGCCCGTATTTCTACCTGCCAAAAACGCAATCCTGGCAAGAAGCGGCCTGGTGGAGTGAAGTCTTCAGTTTTACTGAAGATCATTTCTCTCTGCCGCGTGGCACCATTAAAGCGACGTTGCTGATTGAAACGCTCCCTGCGGTATTCCAGATGGACGAGATCCTGCATGCGCTGCGAGATCACATTGTGGGGCTGAATTGTGGCCGCTGGGATTACATTTTCAGCTACATCAAGACACTAAAGAATCATCCGGATCGCGTCCTTCCGGACAGGCAGTCCGTCACCATGGACAAACCCTTCCTGAATGCTTATTCGCGCTTGCTGATTAAAACCTGTCATCGCCGTGGTGCTTTTGCTATGGGCGGCATGGCGGCATTTATTCCAAGTAAAGACAGCCAGCGTAATGATTGGGTGCTCAATAAAGTCAAAGCGGATAAGCAAATGGAAGCGACCAATGGCCATGACGGCACATGGATTGCGCATCCGGGCCTTGCTGACACAGTGATGGAGGTCTTTAGCAAAGCGTTGGGCGACGATAAAAACCAGCTTCCTGTTTTGCGTGAAGAAGACGCACCGATTACTGCCGCACAACTGCTTGAACCTTGTCCTGGTGAGCGCACAGAAGCGGGTATGCGAGCCAATATTCGCGTGGCGGTGCAGTACATCGAAGCATGGATTTCTGGCAATGGTTGCGTACCGATTTACGGCTTGATGGAAGATGCTGCGACCGCAGAGATTTCCCGTACTTCTATCTGGCAGTGGATTCATCATGAAAAAACGTTGAGTAACGGTGAGACAGTCACTAAGGCGCTGTTCAGCCAAATGCTGGCTGAAGAAATGTTCGTTATTCAGGAAGAATTAGGTGACAAGCGTTTCAGCCAGGGGCGTTTCGATGAAGCCGCTCGCCTGATGGAGCAAATCACCACTTCCGATACGTTAATCGACTTCCTGACGCTGCCAGGCTACCGCCTGCTTGCCTGAACCCTACACAAATAAAAATATGGAGCATCTGCAATGAAAACCTCACGCACCCAACAAATCCAACAATTACAACAAGACTGGACACAACCACGCTGGGAAGGCATTAAGCGCCCGTATAGCGCAGAAGAAGTCATTAAGCTGCGCGGCTCGGTGAATCCGGAATGTACCCTGGCGCAGAATGGTGCAGCCAGAATGTGGCGTTTGCTGCATGGCGAATCGAAAAAAGGTTATATCAATAGCCTGGGTGCGTTAACTGGCGGGCAAGCGTTACAACAGGCAAAAGCAGGTATTGAAGCCATCTATCTTTCTGGTTGGCAGGTGGCGGCAGATGCCAACCTGGCTTCCAGCATGTACCCGGACCAATCGCTATATCCGGCAAACTCCGTCCCTGCGGTGGTCGATCGGATCAACAATACTTTCCGCCGCGCCGATCAGATCCAATGGGCCTCGAACATTGAAGAAGGGGATCCGCGCTATGTCGATTACTACCTGCCGATCGTCGCCGATGCCGAAGCGGGTTTTGGTGGCGTACTGAACGCATTTGAACTGATGAAATCAATGATTCAGGCCGGTGCCGCTGCCGTTCACTTTGAAGACCAACTGGCATCCGTGAAGAAATGCGGACACATGGGCGGCAAGGTACTGGTACCGACTCAGGAAGCCATTCAGAAACTGGTTGCTGCTCGTCTTGCTGCTGACGTTATGGGCGTACCGACGCTGGTGATTGCCCGTACTGACGCCGATGCTGCGGATTTGATCACCTCTGATTGCGACGAATACGACCGCGAATTTGTCACTGGTGAGCGCACACAAGAAGGCTTCTACCGCACTCGTGCTGGTATCGAACAAGCAATCAGCCGCGGCCTGGCCTATGCGCCGTACGCCGATTTGGTGTGGTGTGAAACGTCAAAGCCAGACCTTGAGCAGGCGCGCCGTTTTGCCGATGCCATTCATGCTCGCTTCCCAGGTAAATTACTGGCCTACAACTGCTCGCCATCATTTAACTGGAAGAAAAATCTTGATGACAAAACCATCGCGTCCTTCCAGGAGGAGCTGTCAGCAATGGGTTACAAATACCAGTTCATTACACTGGCAGGCATTCACAGCATGTGGTTCAACATGTTCGACCTGGCGCACGCTTACGCGCAGGGAGAGGGGATGCGTCATTACGTTGAAAAAGTCCAGCAACCAGAATTTGCCGCAGCACCTGAAGGCTACACCTTCGTTTCCCATCAGCAGGAAGTGGGCACGGGTTATTTCGACCGAGTGACGACGATTATTCAGGGCGGCGCGTCTTCGGTGACGGCGTTAACGGGTTCGACGGAAGAAGAACAGTTCTAAAACAACCCTCATCCCAACCTTCTCCCTGAGGGAGAAGGAGAAAAACACGATCCATCCTTTCTTCCTCAGTTCACAGGGAGAAGGAGAAAACACGATCAATCCCCTCTCCCTTAGGGAGAGGGCCAGGGTGAGGGTGGAAAACACCACGGAGTAACTCATGACTCGTCGGCTGGAACTGTTAATTGCCCACACCATCCTGCAAGGTTTTGACGCGCAGTATGGCCGCTTTCTTGAGATAACTGCCGGAGCGCAGCAGCGCTTCGAGCAGGCTGACTGGCATGCGGTTCAGCGGGCGATGAAAAGCCGCATCCATCTTTATGATCACCATGTTGGCCTGGTGGTGGAGCAATTGCGCTGTATCACGGGCGGCCAAAATACTGACGACGAATTTTTATTGCGTGTTAAAGCGCAGTACACCCAATTGTTACCCGATTACCCTCGTTTCGAAATCGCTGAAAGCTTCTTCAATTCTGTTTATTGTCGCCTCTTCGATCACCGCTCGTTATCTCCCGAGCGGCTTTTTATCTTCAGCTCTCAGGATGAAAAACGTTTCCGTACTATCCCCCGTCCGCTGTCAAAAACCTTTACCCCGGCTTTAGGATGGCAGCCACTTTTGCGTTCCTTGCTCAGAGATTTACCTTTGCGCCTGCCGTGGCAAGATTTAGCACGTGATGCGGGTTACATCATTGCGCATCTCAACGAAACCTTTGGTGCTGAGGCTTTGCAGCAGGCTTCCCTCGACATTGCCAACGAGCTGTTTTATCGCAACAAAGCCGCCTGGCTGGTCGGGAAGCTGGTGCTTCCGACGGGCAAGGTGCCGTTTTTGCTGCCGATTCATCGCACCGATGACGGATATTTAGTGGTGGATACCTGCTTAACCAGCAGCGCCGAAGCCAGCATTGTTTTTGGTTTCGCCCGTTCCTACTTTATGGTTTATGCCCCACACCCTGCGGCTCTGGTGGAATGGTTACGTGAGCTGCTCCCCGGCAAAACCACCGCTGAACTGTATATGGCGATTGGCTGCCAGAAACACGGTAAAACCGAAAGTTATCGTGAATATCTGACCTACATTTCTGCTACCGATGAGCAGTTTATTGAAGCGCCAGGCATTCGTGGCATGGTGATGCTGGTGTTTACGCTCCCCGGTTTTGATCGGGTATTTAAGGTGATTAAAGACAAGTTTGCGCCGCAAAAAGAGGTGACCGCCGAACGCGTGCGCGAATGCTATCAACTGGTCAAAGAGCACGATCGTGTCGGGCGCATGGCCGATACCCAGGAGTTTGAAAACTTTGTGCTGTCTAAACATCAAATTAGCCAGCCGCTGTTGGCATTATTACAGCAGGAAGTTCCTGAAAAACTCACCGACCTCGGTGACCGCATCGCCATCAGCCATCTTTATATTGAACGCCGAATGGTGCCGCTGAATTTGTGGCTGGAACAGGTCGAAGGCCAGCAATTACGAGATGCCGTTGAGGAATATGGCAACGCGATTCGCCAGCTTGCGGCGGCGAATATTTTCCCCGGTGACATGCTGTTTAAGAACTTTGGCGTGACACGCCACGGGCGGGTGGTGTTCTACGATTACGATGAAATTTGCTATATGACCGAGGTGAATTTCCGCGACGTCCCGCCGCCGCGTTATCCGGAGGACGAACTCTCTGCCGAGCCGTGGTACAGCGTGGCGCCAGGCGACGTGTTCCCTGAAGAATTCCGCCACTACTTATGCGCCGACCCGCGTATTCGCCAGATATTTGATGAAATGCACAGCGACTTGTTCCGTGCGGATTACTGGCGCGCATTGCAGGAGCGTATCCGCAACGGGCATGTGGAAGATGTTTTTGCTTATCGCAAACGTCAGCGGTTTATTCTCCGTTTCGGAGAATTGAAGCAGGCGGGTTAACGCCCGCCGCCGTAAGCCTGGGTAATCTCTTTGGCTGCTTTTATCACTAACGCACCCAACTCGGTTACGCGATCATCTGTCACGCGAGAAATTGGCCCGGAAATCGAAATCGCCGCAAACGCTTCATGATGCTCATCATAAATACACGCCGCCACACAACGCAGCCCCAGCGCATGTTCTTCATCATCAAATGAATAACCGCGTTTGCGGGTTTGCGCTAAATCTTCTTTCAGATGCAGCGGGGAAGTGAGCGTGGCAGGCGTATAGCTGTGCAGCCCTTTGCGGTGCAGCAACGTCACGACTTCGTCATCACTCAGATTGGCGAGAAACACCTTGCCTGCGCCAGAGGCATGCATCGGCAATTTGCCACCAATGGGTGCCGACATCCGCATCAGTTGAGCGCATTGCACCTGGTCGATAATAATCGCCTGATGGTCGCTATGGTCAAGCACCGCCAGATTCACCGTTTCGCCGGAATCTTCCATCAGCTTGCGCAGCATCGGGTGAACAATCGCTAACAGATTACGGCTTTGCAGGAAGCTACTGCCGACGACAAACGCATGTGCGCCAATCGTCCAGTGGCCCAAATCGCCAATCTGGCGAACAAAGCCAAGTTGCTGCATGGTAGTCAGCAGACGATGCGTAGTGGAATTAGGTAAGCCAGCTTGCTGTGCAAGTTCAGTGAGTGCCACGCTACCGTGCGATTCGGCAATCCATTCAAGCAGTTTCAAACCGCGAGTTAATGACTGAACCTGTCCGGTAGGCTGTGGTGCAGCCACTGTGGCTGTACGTGGCTTTTTTCCACGTTTGGCGGGAACGGCAGCGACCATAACTGACTCCTGTTTTCATATCGTGGAAATCATTTTCGTTTTATTTGGCGATAATGCAACCTGCATCCAACTCATCGGATCAGTCAGGTGAACATGTCTCATGTTCCATTGCTTTGCGCCCATTACAACTTGTGACAGTATGATTGGTTAGGCTGACAGGCTTGGGTAAACAGGTGGGAGCGAGAGTGAGCAATAAATTAGAAAAACTGCATCAGCAGTTGCAGCAACGCATTTTGGTACTGGATGGTGGTATGGGAACCATGATCCAGAGCTACCGTCTTGATGAGAGCGATTTCCGGGGTGAACGCTTTGCAGACTGGCCGTGTGACCTGAAAGGGAACAACGATTTGCTGGTGCTGAGCAAACCGGAAATTATTGCCGCCATTCACTACGCCTACTTTGAAGCCGGTGCCGACATCGTCGAAACCAACACCTTCAACTCAACAACCATCGCGATGGCGGATTACCAAATGGAATCCCTGTCGGCGGAAATTAACTACGAGGCGGCAAAACTTGCCCGCGCTTGTGCCGATGAATGGACCGCCCGCACACCGGAAAAACCGCGCTACGTGGCTGGGGTATTAGGCCCAACCAACCGTACTGCGTCTATTTCACCTGACGTGAACGACCCGGCATTCCGTAACGTCACTTTTGATCAGCTGGTGGAGGCTTATCGCGAATCCACGCGTGCGCTGGTGGAAGGCGGTGCAGATCTCATCATGATTGAAACGGTGTTCGATACCCTGAACGCCAAAGCCGCTATTTTTGCGGTGAAAACCGAATTTGAAGCGCTGGGTGTCGACCTGCCAATCATGATCTCCGGCACCATTACCGACGCCTCAGGCCGCACCCTTTCCGGGCAAACCACCGAAGCTTTCTATAACTCATTACGCCATGCCGATGCGCTGACCTTCGGCCTGAACTGTGCGTTGGGGCCAGATGAACTGCGTCAGTACGTGGCTGAGCTTTCACGCATTGCTGACTGCTATGTCACCGCACACCCGAACGCCGGCCTGCCAAATGCTTTTGGTGAATACGATCTCGATGCCGATGAAATGGCGCGCCAGATTGGCGAATGGGCGCAGGCAGGTTTCCTGAACATCATCGGCGGCTGCTGCGGTACCACGCCTGCGCACATCGCGGCGATGAGCAAAGCCGTTGAAGGCGTTGCTCCGCGTAAACTACCAGACCTGCCAGTGGCATGCCGTCTGGCAGGGCTTGAGCCGCTAAACATCGGCGCTGACAGCCTGTTCGTCAACGTCGGTGAACGTACCAACGTCACCGGCTCCGCCAAATTTAAGCGCCTGATCAAAGAAGAAAAATATAACGAAGCGCTAGAAGTGGCATTGCAACAGGTCGAAAGTGGCGCGCAAATCATCGACATCAACATGGATGAAGGGATGCTCGATGCCGAAGCGGCGATGGTGCGTTTCCTCAACCTGATTGCCGGTGAACCAGATATCGCCCGCGTGCCAATCATGATTGACTCCTCGAAATGGGACGTCATCGAAAAAGGCCTGAAGTGCATTCAGGGCAAAGGCATCGTTAACTCCATCTCAATGAAAGAAGGTGTTGAGGCATTTATCCATCACGCCAAACTGGTGCGCCGCTACGGTGCCGCGATGGTGGTGATGGCGTTTGACGAAGTCGGCCAGGCTGATACTCGCGAGCGCAAAATCGAAATTTGCCGCCGCGCCTATAAAATTCTGACTGAAGAAGTCGGCTTCCCGCCAGAAGACATTATTTTCGACCCGAATATCTTTGCTGTCGCGACCGGAATCGAAGAGCACAACAACTACGCCCAGGATTTTATCGGCGCGTGTGCTGACATTAAACGCGAACTGCCGCATGCGATGATTTCCGGCGGCGTGTCGAACGTGTCGTTCTCCTTCCGTGGCAACGACCCGGTGCGCGAAGCCATTCACGCCGTATTCCTCTATTACGCCATCCGTAACGGCATGGACATGGGCATCGTTAACGCCGGGCAACTGGCGATTTACGATGATTTGTCTGCGGAGTTGCGTGATGCCGTCGAAGACGTGATCCTCAACCGTCGTGATGACAGTACCGAACGTTTGCTGGATCTGGCCGAGAAATATCGCGGTAGCAAAAGTGATGACGGCGCGGCCGCGCAACAAGCCGAATGGCGTAGCTGGGACGTGAAAAAGCGCCTTGAATACTCACTCGTGAAAGGTATCACTGAGTTTATTGAACTCGACACCGAAGAAGCTCGTCAGCAGGCTGAACGCCCGATTCAGGTTATTGAGGGCCCGCTGATGGATGGCATGAACGTGGTTGGCGACCTGTTTGGCGAAGGGAAAATGTTCCTGCCGCAGGTGGTGAAATCTGCCCGCGTGATGAAACAGGCGGTGGCGTATCTCGAACCGTACATTGAAGCCAGCAAAGAAAAAGGCTCAACCAACGGCAAAATCGTGCTCGCCACGGTGAAAGGCGATGTCCACGACATCGGCAAAAATATCGTCGGGGTGGTGTTGCAATGTAACAACTACGAAATCATCGACCTTGGCGTAATGGTGCCAACCGAGAAGATTTTGAAAACCGCCCGCGAAGTCGGCGCAGACATTATCGGCCTCTCTGGGTTGATTACACCGTCGTTGGACGAAATGGTCAACGTCGCCAAAGAGATGGAGCGCCAGGGCTTTACGTTGCCGCTGCTGATTGGCGGGGCGACCACTTCTAAAGCGCATACGGCGGTAAAAATCGAGCAAAACTACAGTGGCCCAACGGTTTACGTGCAAAACGCCTCGCGCACCGTTGGCGTGGTTTCAGCGCTACTCTCGCCAACACAGCATGACGATTTCGTAGAACGTACACGCAAAGAATATGTCACCGTGCGTACCCAACATGGCCGTAAAAAACCGCGCACTCCACCGGTGTCGCTTGCTGCCGCACGTGAAAACGATCTGGCATTTGATTGGTCAAGCTACACGCCTCCGGTACCACACCGCCCGGGTGTGCAGGAAGTGACCGCCAGCATCGAAACGCTGCGCAATTACATCGACTGGACGCCATTCTTTATGACCTGGTCGCTGGCCGGGAAATATCCGCGCATCCTTGAAGATGAAGTGGTGGGTGAAGAGGCACAGCGCCTGTTTAAAGATGCTAACGATATGCTGGACAAACTGCATACCGAAAAACTCCTGACGCCGCGTGGCGTGGTGGGGATTTTCCCGGCAAACCGCGTGGATGATGACATTGAAATCTACCGCGATGAATCTCGTACCCAGGTACAAACTGTGGCGCACCATCTGCGTCAGCAGACCGAGAAAGTCGGTTTTGCCAACTACTGTCTGGCTGATTTTGTCGCGCCAAAACATAGTGGCAAAGAAGATTACATCGGCGCGTTTGCGGTCACTGGCGGTATGGAAGAAGACGCACTGGCAGAAGGTTATGAAGCGCAGCATGATGATTACAACAAAATCATGGTGAAAGCGTTGTCTGACCGTCTGGCTGAAGCGTTTGCTGAATATCTGCATGAGCGGGTGCGTAAAGTTTACTGGGGCTATGCACCAACAGAAAACCTCAGCAACGAAGAGCTTATCCGCGAAAACTACCAGGGGATTCGCCCGGCACCGGGCTATCCGGCCTGCCCGGAACACACTGAAAAAGCGACTATCTGGGAATTGCTGGATGTAGAAAACGTGATCGGCATGAAACTTACCGAGTCCTACGCCATGTGGCCTGGTGCTTCCGTTTCTGGTTGGTACTTCAGCCATCCTGACAGCAAATACTACGCTGTAGCGCAGATTCAACGTGACCAGGTGGAAGATTACGCGCGTCGCAAAGGGATGTCGGTGACCGATGTTGAACGCTGGTTAGCTCCGAACCTGGGCTACGACGCGGACTAACATTCGCACGCCTTCATCCCAACCTTCTCTCCCAGGAGAAGGAGCACACCGTTTATGCCCTCTCCCTCGTGGAGAGGAGCTTACCACCTTATTCCCTCTCCCTCGTGGAGAGGCGCTTCCCGCCTTATTCCCTCTCCCTCAGGGAGAGGGTCAGGGTGAGGGTGGTTTACATCTCGAATCGTTTAATTGTCGCCAGGCGTTATATACTGGAATTTATTAAGTAAAAACCTCCAGGAGAACGCGTGCTTACTTTACTGCATCTGCTTTCTGCGGTGGCGCTACTGGTCTGGGGCACACACATTGTGCGTACCGGCATCATGCGAGTGTATGGGGCCAATCTCCGTAGCGTGCTTAGCCGCAGTGTTGAAAAAAAACCTTTCGCCTTCTGCGCGGGTATTGGTGTCACCGCGCTGGTGCAAAGCAGCAACGCGACCACCATGTTGGTGACCTCGTTTGTTGCCCAGGATTTGGTGGCTCTCACACCGGCGCTGGTCATCGTGCTGGGCGCGGATGTAGGGACGGCGCTGATGGCGCGAATCCTGACTTTCGATCTTTCCTGGCTGTCGCCGCTACTCATCTTCCTTGGCGTGATTTTCTTCCTCAGCCGTAAACAGACGCGGGCGGGCCAACTCGGGCGCGTCGGTATCGGCCTTGGGTTGATTTTATTGGCGCTGGAATTGATTGTTGCCGCCGTCACGCCGATAACCCAGGCTTCCGGTGTACAGGTGATTTTCGCCTCGCTAACAGGCGACATCATGCTCGATGCACTGATTGGCGCGATGTTTGCGATTATCAGTTATTCCAGCCTCGCTGCCGTGTTGCTGACCGCCACGCTGACCTCTGCCGGTATCATCTCGTTTGATGTCGCGCTGTGTCTGGTGATTGGTGCTAACCTCGGTTCTGGCCTGTTGGCGATGATCAACAACAGCACCGCGAATGCAGCGGCGCGCCGAGTCGCGTTAGGGAGCCTGCTGTTCAAGCTGGTGGGCGGTATCATCGTGCTGCCATTCGTGCATATTCTGGCGGATGCGATGCAGAAACTGTCGCAGCCGGAATCTGAACTGGTTATCTATTTCCACGTCTTCTACAACCTGATTCGCTGCCTGGCGATGGTGCCGTTTGCCGGGGCGATGGCGCGTTTTTGCCGTAGGGTGATTAGCGAAGTCCCTGAAGTCGATGCGCGTATGAAGCCGAAACATCTGGATGTCACCGCGCTGGATACTCCGGCGCTTGGGCTATCGAACGCTGCGCGTGAAACCTTACGCATGGGGGATGTGCTTGAGCAAATGCTGGATACCTGGAGCAAGGTGATGCACGGCGAACCGCGCCAGGAAAAAGAGCTGCGCAAACTCGCTGACGACGTCGATGTGCTGTATACCGCGATTAAACTGTATATGGCGCAGATGCAGAAAGAAGAGCTGGCGGAAGTCGAATCGCGACGCTGGGCGGAAATTATCGAGATGTCGCTAAACCTCGAACAGGCGGCGGATATTCTCGAACGTATGGGTAGTGAAGTCGCCGATAAATCGTTAGCTGCGCGCCGGGCGTTTTCCCCGGATGGCCTGAAAGAACTGGATATTCTGCTTCAGCAACTCACCAGCAACCTGAAACTCAGTCTGTCGGTATTCTTCTCCGCGGATGTGAACAGCGCGCGCCGTTTGCGCCGTAATAAACATCGCTTCCGCATTCTGAACCGCCGCTTCTCGCATGCCCACGTTGATCGTCTGCATCAGCAAAACGTGCAGAGTATCGAAACCAGCTCACTTCATCTGGGCTTGCTCGGCGATATGAAGCGCCTGAACTCGTTATTCTGCGCCGTGGCCTACAGCGTTCTGGAACAACCCGACGATGATGATCGTGATGAATACTAATTTTCCTGCATGAATCATCAGCTTATAATCCGTTCTGTTGATGGATTAAAAATGGAATTTAATGATGAAGCTAAAACTAAAACAGATGTTGGCAGGCGTAGTGTGTATTGCAGCATTGGCAGGATGTTCGGCGTTAGACAGGACTGAACCGGTTCGCACGCCACGGACGATAATCACCTCTCATGTCACGACTGAGCAGGTTAAGGAGGCGATTATCAATGCCGGGCAAGGGCGCGACTGGATTATGTCGGTAGCGGGGCCTGGCGTCATTAATGCGACACAAAACATTCGCAAGCACAGCGTCACTGTGCGTATTAACTACAGCGAGAAAGATTACTCAATTAACTATGTAAACAGCGTGAATTTACTGGCCTCTGGTGGCGAAATTCACCGCTCGTATAATCATTGGGTCAATAACCTCGATAAAGATATTCAGAAACGGTTAGCCATTGTTGCGGCGACACCTGCAAAATAAACACCCCTCTACGGGCAATGAACTTCGCGTTTGTTGCCCGAGTCTGTTCGCATCGCCCCTCAGGTAAGGTATATTCCAGGTTTTACGGAGGAACCATGCTGACCAACTCATCTATACGTCTGAACAAATACATTAGCGAGAGCGGTATCTGCTCCCGTCGTGATGCCGATCGTTACATCGAACAGGGAAATGTTTTCATCAACGGCAAACGCGCCGCGATTGGCGACCAGGTATTTGCCGGAGATGTGGTGAAGGTCAACGGTCAGTTAATTGAACCCCGTGATGAAGACGACCTGGTGCTTATCGCGCTGAACAAGCCTGTGGGTATCGTGAGTACCACCGAAGATGGCGAAAAAGACAACATTGTCGATTTTGTTAACCACAGTAAACGCGTGTTCCCGATTGGCCGTTTAGATAAAGACTCCCAGGGGTTGATTTTCCTCACCAATCACGGCGATTTGGTGAATAAAATCCTGCGTGCCGGGAATGACCATGAAAAAGAGTACGTCGTCACGGTCAATAAACCAGTCACCGACGAGTTCATTCGTGGCATGGGCGCAGGTGTGCCTATGCTGGGAACGGTCACCAAGAAATGCAAAGTGAAGAAAGAAGCGCCGTTTGTGTTTCGCATCACTTTGGTACAAGGGCTTAACCGTCAGATTCGCCGTATGTGCGAACATTTTGGTTATGAAGTGACGAAGCTTGAGCGGACTCGCATTATGAACGTCAGCATGAAAGGGGTGCCGCTGGGTGAATGGCGTGATTTAACCGATGATGAATTGGTTGAGCTGTTTAAATTGATTGAGAACTCTTCTTCCGAGGCGAAGCCTGCGAAAAAGCCAAAATCCAAACCTACCGTTGCCAAAAAACCGGTAAGTGCAGGGCCAAAGAGCAGCGCGAAAACCCCGGCAGAGCTTGCTTCGCGCAAACGCTTTGCCCAGCCAGGGCGCAAAAAGAAAGGGCGCTAGTTAGCGCTTTCCGCGTGAATGGCTGTTGGCAGACCAGGAATAGGTTGCAGAAGTATCTGGTTTTGCTGCTTTTTGCTTTTTGATTTGGCGAACTTTTTTAGCTGCTTGTTCACGCGCTTCCATTAGTTGGTCGATATAAGTTTTTTTAACGTGGTTGATTTCTGAGTTTGTCAGGGGACGACCATGGGCGATGCGTGCGCGGTCTAGCCGCGTTTTCAATTCGCGCTGCTCGGCTTCGGTCATATCTTGTTGTGTCAGTCTTGATGTGGACATTGTTGCGGCCTCTTAAGAAGTGGCCTCCAGTGTAAAGCAAAGTGCCCGCTAGCTCAGTAAAAATCAGCGTCTGGTCGCAAAGTTACCCTAAAATGTTGGTAAATATGCTCAGTTGCAATGGCAAGATTGTCATCGTTTCGCTGAGTTAAAAGCAAAAAGCCCGGATTCCCGGGCAGTTTGCTCAATCAGAGTTGAATCAGGCGCGGCGTTTTTTCAAATGCTTACCGTTGTTTTCATCAATCGGTTTGCCAGACCAGTAACCCGCCAGAATCGAGCCGGACAGATTGTGCCACACCGAGAACAGTGCGCCAGGTAGTGCAGCTAATGGCGAGAAGTAGATCTTACCGAGAGTCGCCGCAAGGCCTGAGTTCTGCATACCCACTTCAATTGCCAGTGTGCGGCACGTGGATTCATCAAATCCAAACAGCTTCCCGCCCCAATATCCGCTCAGTAACCCAATACCGTTATGCAAAATCACAGCGATGATAACCATCAGGCCAACAGACGCGATATGCGAAGCCGAACCCGCCACTACGGCACTGATAATCGCCAGAATACAGAGCATCGAAAACGCCGGTAAATAGGGCTCTACACGCTTTACAAGGCGCGGGAAAAGATGATGCACAATCAATCCAAGGCCAATCGGAATGACCACGATTTGCAGGATGCTAAGCAACATACCCACTATATCCACTTTGATATCCGCATCGACATACAAACGCGTCAGCAAAGGTGTCGCAAAAACCCCGACCAGTGTGGAAACCGAGGAAATGGTTACTGAGAGCGCCACATCGCCTTTTGCCAGATAAATCATCACGTTTGAGGCTGTGCCACTTGCCACACTTCCTACCAGAACCATGCCTGCGGAAAGGTCAGGTGGCATATGGAACAGCTTTGCCAGAACCCATGCTGCCAGCGGCATGATCAAATAGTGCAGAAAAGTCCCTGCCGCAACAGGAGCTGGGCGTGATAGCACCCGTTTAAAATCATCTATGCGCAGATGCACACCCATACCAAACATAATCAGCATCAACAGCGTGCTGACCCACGGGCCGATGGGAGTGAACGTTGCGGGAGTGTAATAGGCGAGTACAGACAGCAGAACCGCCCAGAGCGGAAACAGCCGGGTGAATACAGCGAGCATATTGAGATCCTTGCAAGTGTTGTGTTGTTTTATGGTTATAAAAATGCCGGGATCGAGCCCGGCACTTGGTATTCATGGCATGAGATTAAAATTTATTCAAACAGATTGTGATGAAGTTTTTGCACCACTTGTTCAACATCGTCTCCCGGCACCAGGAAGCACAGGTTATAGCTGGATGCGCCGTAGCAAATCATGCGGATATTGAACGGCTCGAGTACGCCGAAGACCTCTTTACCCACGCCACAAGCTTTGGACAGGTTGTTACCGATGATAGCGACCAACGCGAGGTTTTCTTCCACTTCCACACGGCATAACGAAGAAAGTTCGGTCAGCAATGCAGTGGTCAGCAGGCTTTCATCGGTAGACGTTGAGCCGGTGGTATCCAGCGTCAGTGCGATGCTCACTTCGGAAGTGGTAATCAAATCTACGGAAATATTGTGGTGTGCCAGAATATTGAACACTTCTGCGAGGAAGCCGTGAGCATGCAGCATACTCAGGCTGTTTAGTGTCACCAGGGTTTGCTTGCGACGGACCGCCAGCGCACGGAACAACGGCGGATTATCGGTTTGGTTGCACACCAGAGTGCCACCCGCTTTGGGATCTTTGCTGGAGCCAACAAACACCGGAATATCGCAACGCACAGCAGGCAGTAATGTTGCAGGATGCAGGACTTTTGCACCGAATGTCGCCATTTCAGCGGCTTCTTCGAAGGCGATTTTATCGATGCGTTTTGCCGCTGGCACCATGCGTGGATCGGTGGTGTAAATGCCCGGAACGTCAGTCCAGATATCTACACGGGTTGCTTTCAACGCTTCACCCAACAGTGCCGCAGTATAGTCGCTGCCGCCACGGCCAAGCGTAGTGGTGCGGCCTTTGGCTTCGCTACCGATAAAGCCTTGAGTAATCACCAGAGATTGTACCAGACGCGGTTGAAGTTGCTGGGTCGCCAGTTCTGCTAAGGTTGCCACATCCGGTTCAGCACGGCCAAAACGGTCGTTGGTACGCATGATTTTACGAATATCAAACCATTGCGCATCCACTTTGCGTTCACGCAGGATTTCGACAAACAGCAGCGTAGACATTAATTCACCGTGGCTGACCAGTTCGTCAGTTAACGCGGTGGATGTCGCCAGTGATGCGGCTTCAGCAAGCGTGGTGATGTTTTCCAGCAGGCGTTCAATCTCTTCGCGGATAATCTGCGGATTAGCCAAACGCTCGACGATGTCATATTGAATTTTGCGAATAGCATCGAGCTTAACGAAACGCTCGGTCGCTTCCAGGCCTTGCGCCAGGGCAACCAGTAAATTGGTGATACCCGCAGAAGCGGAAAGCACCACTACGCGAACGTTTTCATCAGCAAGCACAACATCGGCGCTGCGGTTCATTGCGTCGTAATCGGCTACGCTTGTGCCGCCAAATTTGGCAATAACGGTTTGTGGGTAAGACATTACAACCTCGTGTCAGGGACCAATCCGTCATTCTTCAACCTGCATCTTTGTTGGATACACTCGAATCATTACGGGGTAATGGCATTAAATTTTCAGCCTTGGCACAAGGGGGGAGCGGGAAAGGGGCAGACGTAGAAAAGAAGACTGAACTACGGATACACCCAGAAGCGCCCCACCTTGTCTACCCAGAGTCTGTACATCACAGCGCAATATTCCGGGTATAAGCATCCAACTGCCGAATGCTTCAGGTGACAACCCAAGGGATTCAGCCCTTGTAGTCGATAATATCCGCTGCCATACGCACATTACCTCGGCGTCGCTCCCCCTCCTGTGTCGTCTTCGGATTGGCTCCTCAAACACGATACCTGGGCGACGCACCTCTTCTGGCTTACTCACAAGTGAGCAAGTAGCCGTATACAAATAAAATGGAACGCGACAGAAGTCAACGCCTGGAAGTTGAGGAGTTTTCATTCTGCACCAGTGCAATCAGGGTGCAGGGTAAGGTCGGAGCAGTGGGGTCATTTATAGCAGTAGTTTTTCCTTCTTCCAGACGGGAAAATAATGGCACTACACCGCGATTTTTCTCCAAATAATCCAGCCAGCCAAAATTTTCATTTAGTCGCGTCGCTTTGATGGTTGCACCTTTGGCCAACTGACTGCTTAAACTGCTCCAGGTGACATCTTCAGGAAAAAATTTCTCGTGACGACGAAAACGAGCACTTTCGTTGCTGGTTCGACCTTTTAATGCGGAACCGGAGCGGATGGAAAAAACATTTTCACTGCCGAAAATATGGCTGAAATGATAAACCGCCAGTGCGTTTTGATGCCGATTGGGCGAAAGTGCCAGCACTTGCGCAATATTGCTTAAATCGAAGTAGTTTTCCGCATGTTCAGACCACGCGTTCCCGAGCAACCATCCAAACAGCCCGCCGCAGGCTAAACCGACCACCACAGTCTGCGCCGCCAGTGAGCTGATGGTGATAATCACCAATAGAAGAGGTACGGACAGTTCCGTAAATTTTTTACCTTACCTGGATTACGAAGCCATACTGTTTTTCTCAGTGTAGACGCGCTCTGCGTGGGCGGAACCAGGCGCGACGACTTTTTAGCTGGCACATAATCTGAAACGGTATTCCCGATACAAGGGTAGAAAAATCATCACAAATCCCGTTTTGTGGATATACAATTGACCGCAGTCACAGTTCTCAAATCAAAAGGGTATCGCTATGAAAAATATCAACCCAACGCAGACCGCTGCATGGCAGGCTTTGCAGGCGCATTTTGACGAAATGAAAGACGTCACCATCGCTGAGCTTTTCGCGCAGGATGCCGACCGTTTTGCTAAGTTCTCCGCTACTTTCGACGATTCAATGCTGGTGGATTACTCCAAAAACCGCATCACCGAAGAAACCCTGTCGAAGCTGCAGGCTTTGGCGAAAGAGACTGATTTGCAGGGCGCAATTAAGTCCATGTTCTCTGGTGAGAAGATTAACCGTACTGAAGACCGTGCTGTGCTGCACGTAGCGCTGCGTAACCGTAGCAACACGCCAATCGTCGTTGATGGCAAAGATGTGATGCCAGAAGTGAACGCAGTGCTTGAGAAGATGAAAACCTTCTCCGAAAGCATTATTAGCGGCAACTGGAAAGGCTACACCGGTAAAGCGATTACTGATGTGGTTAACATCGGTATCGGCGGTTCTGATCTTGGCCCATTCATGGTGACCGAAGCGCTGCGTCCGTACAAAAACCACCTCAACATGCACTTTGTGTCTAACGTTGATGGCACGCATATCGCTGAAGTGCTGAAGAACGTTGACCCGGAAACCACGCTGTTCCTGGTTGCCTCTAAAACCTTCACCACTCAAGAAACCATGACCAACGCCCACAGCGCGCGCGACTGGTTCCTGGCAACTGCTGGCGATAACAAACACGTTGCGAAACACTTTGCTGCGTTGTCGACCAACGCGAAAGCTGTCGGTGAGTTTGGTATTGATACTGCCAATATGTTTGAGTTCTGGGACTGGGTCGGTGGCCGTTACTCCCTGTGGTCGGCGATCGGTCTGTCGATCATTCTGTCTGTCGGCTATGAAAACTTTGTTGAACTGTTGTCCGGCGCGCATGCCATGGATAAACACTTCGCCAATACGCCAGCAGAACAAAACCTGCCAGTGCTGTTAGCGCTGATCGGCATCTGGTACAACAACTTCTTTGGTGCTGAAACCGAAGCGATTCTGCCATACGACCAGTACATGCACCGTTTTGCGGCTTACTTCCAGCAAGGCAACATGGAATCCAACGGTAAATACGTTGACCGTAACGGCAACGCTGTTGATTACCAGACTGGCCCAATCATCTGGGGCGAGCCGGGCACTAACGGCCAGCACGCGTTCTACCAGCTGATTCACCAGGGCACCAAAATGGTTCCTTGTGATTTCATCGCACCAGCAACCAGCCATAACCCGCTTTCCGACCACCATCCAAAACTGCTGTCTAACTTCTTCGCGCAGACAGAAGCGCTGGCGTTTGGCAAAGCTCGCGATGTGGTTGAGCAAGAATATGCCGACCAGGGTAAAGACCCGAAAACACTGGAACACGTTGTACCGTTCAAAGTCTTCGAAGGTAACCGCCCAACTAACTCCATCCTGCTACGTGAAATCACACCGTTCAGCCTCGGTGCACTGATTGCGCTGTATGAGCACAAGATCTTCACTCAGGGTGTCATTCTGAACATCTTCACGTTTGATCAGTGGGGCGTGGAATTAGGGAAACAACTGGCTAACCGCATTTTGCCGGAGCTGGGTGATAATGCAGAAATCAGCAGCCACGACTCTTCAACGAATGGCCTGATTAACCGTTACAAGTCCTGGCGCTAATACCCGTCATACTTCAAATATAAGCCGGCGTTATGCCGGCTTATTTATTTAAAGGGGAATATAAGATAATTCCCCTTGCCGCATAATATCTGTTTATTTCTCCGCTGAGGTTAATCCTAAAATTCACTATATCCTGATAATTCAGGAGGTTTACTTTCGGATTAATTAGATTGATATGCTTTTTATAAATATTTTAACCTGTTGTTTTATATGCATATGAATAAAAATTAATATCTGGTTGTTGTTATATTTCCATTTATCTTAAAGCACTGCTGATATTCCCCTCTGCGGCCTAACACTATTACTAGTTGTGTATACTCGAAACCGCCTGAAATTCCTTTTGGGCAAATCTCCATTCATTCAATGAAGGGAAATAGTTATGAAGAAAGTTCTTTATGGCGCTTTAGCCATATTCACGCTGGCAACTGCTGGCGCGGCGAGTGCTGACCCGGTAGCGGTGGGTGAAGCAGCCGGCGCACAAGCAACTTCTGTGTCCGCAGGTAGTTCTACTGCGACCAGCGCCAGCACTGTCGGGTCGGCAGTGGGTGTAGCACTTGCGGCAACCGGTGGCGGCGATGGCTCCAATACCGGAACCACCACTACCACCACGACCAGCACCCGTTAATTTCACGGGTGATTTAACCCTAACCACACTTCGGTGTGGTTATTTCGAATCCGGGAAAACCTCGTGCAGCGACTCGCAACTTTTCTTGTCTGCCTGTTACTTCAGGCCTGCTCCGACACCACTCAAGGTCTTGGTACCTCGCTTTGGCACAGCATTGTGGGTGAGGACGGCGTGCAGCTAACCCATGACGAAATCCAGAATATGCGCTACGCCAGCCAGTACATGCGCCTCAATAACGGCCCGCAAATATTCGTCGTGCTGGCGTATGACGAAAATGGCCAGCAAAAGTGGGTCACGCAAGACCGGGCGATGGTCGTCACTGAAAATGGCCGCATCGTAAAAACCACCGGTCTTGGTGACAACCTCCAGCAAGTGACCAATATGGCGAGCGACCCGCTGGCAAAAGCGAATCAAATTGTCGATGGCATAAGCTGGACGCGGCAAATGGCCTGGACCGAACACCAGCAAGTACGCATGGCTTCGGCGCGTTCAACGTTTACCTGGGACGGCACCGACACGCTGAACGTGGCTGAAAGCACCACGCCGGTGCGCATTCTTGATGAAGAAATCACCGCGCTTGATAAAACCTGGCATAACCGCTTCTGGATAGACAGCGCAGGCCAGGTACGCCAGTCAAAACAATATCTTGGCCCTGATTATTGGCCTGTCACCACGATTCTGTTGAAGGCGGCGAAAGAATGAAAATAAAAGCTATGACGCGTTCTTCAACCACATGGTGGATGACACTACGTTTATCCACCCTACGGTTTTGTAGGTCGGATAAGCGCAGCGTCATCCGACGGGTTTTAGCGGCATTTTGCTTATCCACCCTTCAATTTAGCGCTTACGCCGCTGGAAATGTGACGATTTATCCACAAAATCAAACCATTAAAAACGTAGAACGGCTGGCCGACTTAGTGACTCAACCTTCATTGGCGAACGCCTGGTGGCCGGGTGCGGTGATAAGCGAAAAGCAGGCAACGGCGGTGGCTGAACAACAACACCAGAAATTACTGGCTTCGTTGAGCGCATTAGCCGCCGGGGAAGACGGTGATGATGCGGCGGCAATTAACGGTGTGCGCCAGCAAATGCAGGCCGTTCACGTTACCGGACGCCAGTTTGTTGATCTCGACCCCGACTGGGTACGCGTGCATCCGCGGGCCAATGTCCCGCTGCAAGGTGATTACAGCCTGTGGGCAGGAGTGCAGCCGGCCACCATCACGCTGGTGGGGTTGGTGAGTTCACCAGGGGCGAAGCCTTTTGTGGCAGGGCGCAGCGCGGATGAATATCTCGATGGCATCGACAAACTCAGTGGTGCCGATCGCAGTTTTGCATGGGTTATCTATCCAGATGGCAAAACGCAAAAAGCGCCAGTCGCCTACTGGAATAACCGCCACGTCGAACTCACGCCGGGAAGCATCCTGTTTGTCGGCTTTAAAGAGCGCCTGCTTAATTCTGATTTTGAACAAATGAATCAGCAAATCCTTCACTCTCTGACGCATCGGAGACCGGATTGATGAAGAAGAAAACGCTCTACAGTTTGCTGGCGCTGGCAGTTTCATCGGCTTGCCAGGCTGAAACTTTCCCGGCTCCTGTTGGCCCATCGCAATCGGATTTCGGCGGCGTCGGTTTGCTGCAAACTCCCACGGCCCGCATGGCGCGCGAAGGGGAATTTAGCCTCAACTATCGCGATAACGATCAGTACCGCTTTTACTCGGCTTCAGTGCAATTGTTCCCATGGCTGGAAACGACGCTGCGCTACACCGATGTGCGCACCAAACAGTACAGTAGTGTCGACGCTTTCTCGGGCGACCAGACCTACAAAGATAAAGCCTTCGACATGAAAGTCCGTCTTTGGGAGGAAGGGTATTACTTGCCGCAAGTGGCGGTAGGGTTCCGTGACTTAGGCGGTACCGGGCTGTTTGACAGCGAATATATCGTGGCGAGCAAAGCCTGGGGGCCGTTCGATTTTACCCTCGGAATGGGCTGGGGTTACATGGGCACCAGCGGTAACGTGAAAAATCCATTCTGCGAAGTGAGCAATGGTTTTTGCTATCGCGATAACAGCTACAACCAGGCCGGTTCGTTCAACTTTAGCGGCATGTTCCATGGCCCTGCATCATTGTTTGGCGGCATCGAATACCAGACTCCGTGGCAACCGCTGCGCCTGAAACTGGAATACGAAGGTAATAATTACACGCAAGATTTTGCCGGGAAACTCGAACAGCGTAGCAACTTTAACGTCGGTGCTATCTACCGCGTCGCCGATTGGGCCGACGTTAACGTCAGCTATGAGCGTGGCAATACCCTGATGTTTGGCGTCACGTTACGCACTAACTTCAACGATTTGCGCCCAGGTTATAACGATAATCGCCGCCCGCAATATCAGCCGCAACCACAAGATGAAATTTTGCAACCGACGGTGGTGGCGAATCAGCTCACGCAGCTCAAATACAACGCCGGTCTGGCGAACCCGAATATTCAGGTAAAAGGCGATACCTTGTATGTGACTGGCGAGCAGGTGAAATACCGCGACTCCCACGAAGGGATTGAGCGTGCCAACCGTATCATCATGAACGACCTGCCGGAGAATATCCGCACGGTTCGCATTACCGAAACGCGTCTGAATCTGCCGCAGGTAACGACAGAAACAGACGTTGCGAGTCTGCGCGATCATCTTGAAGGTGAGCCGCTGGGGCATGAAACGCAACTGGTACAAAAGCGCGTTGAGCCGATCATTCCTGAGAAAACCGAGCAGGGTTATTTCATCGATAAATCGAAGCTGAATTTCGCGATTAACCCGGTGCTCAACCAGTCTGTCGGCGGGCCAGAAAGCTTCTATATGTATCAGGTTGGCGTGATGGGCACTGCCGACTGGTGGGTGACGGATCACTTGCTGACCACCGGCAGTCTGTTTGCCAACATCGCCAATAACTACGACAAATTTAACTACACCAATCCTCCGAATGATTCGACGTTGCCGCGTGTACGTACTCACGTCCGTGATTACGTCGAGAACGATATTTACGTCAACAACCTGCAAGCTAACTACTTCCAGTATTTGGGCAACAGCTGGTATGGACAGGTGTACGGCGGTTATCTCGAAACCATGTATGGCGGGGTTGGGGCGGAAGTGTTGTATCGTCCGGTCGACAGTAACTGGGCAATTGGTGCCAATGCCAACTACGTCAAACAGCGTGACTGGACCAGCTCGCTGGACATGATGAAGTTCACCGACTACAGCGCGCCAACTGGCCATATCACCGGTTACTGGACACCACCGTTTGCCGAAGATGTGCTGGTTAAACTCAGCATTGGCCAATATCTGGCAAAAGATAAAGGCGGCACGCTGGAGATCTCGAAACGCTTCGACAGCGGCGTGGTGGTGGGGACGTACGCGACCATTACTAATGTGTCGAAAGAAGAGTACGGGGAAGGGGATTTCACCAAAGGTTTCTACGTCAATGTGCCGTTGGATCTTTTCTCATCATCACCAACCCGCAGCCGCGCGCAAGTGAGCTGGACACCGCTGACGCGTGACGGTGGGCAGATGCTGGGTCGTAAGTTTGAGTTGTATGGGATGACGAGCGATCGGGATATTAATTTCAGGTGATCATGCCCTCACCCTAACCCTCTCCCCCAGGGAGAGGGGCCGGGGTGAGGGGGCAACATAAGCAGAAAAATTAGATTCAGATCACAGTTTTAACGTATAACAACACCTCGATACCCAAACATGAGGCGTTCTTATGACAACCACCCCCCGCGTTGAACTCATCGCTAAAGTTATGCAAACGGTCCTCAATCTGGCGTTGCTTGCGCTCGGCGTAATCCTCATCATCTTCCTGGGTAAAGAAACGCTGCACTTAGCCACCTCGCTGTTTGCGCCCAGCGATCAAGCCAGCAAGTATCAGCTGATTGAAGGGCTGGTGGTTTACTTTCTTTACTTCGAATTTATCGCGTTGATCGTGAAGTACTTTCAATCCGGTTATCACTTCCCACTGCGTTACTTTATCTATATCGGCATCACCGCCATTGTGCGGCTTATCATCATCGACCATAAAGATCCGCGCGATGTATTGATCTACTCGGGGGCGATTTTGTTACTGGTGATCACGCTGTGGTTGTGTAATAGCAGTCGCTTAAAACGAGAATAAAAAAAGGCGGCCCGAAGGCCGCCGGAAATGAGACTAAGTCAAATTGAGGGTTTGCAGTGGCATGACATAAGATGAAGCAATAACTGACAGGAAATCTTATCCTTTCACCCCTCCCGCCGTCAGGCCGCTCACTAGCCAGCGTTGCGCCAGTAAGAACACGACGGTAATCGGGATGGCAGAGAGCACAGCGGCAGCAGCAAAGTCGCCCCACAAATAGTTTTGTGGGTTGAGATATTGCTGCATACCTACCGCCAGGGTGTAGCTGTTGACGTCACGCAGTAACAATGACGCGACTGGCACTTCGGTAATCGCGGCGATAAACGACAGAATAAATACCACTGCCAGAATTGGCACAGACAGCGGCAGCAACACCAGGCGGAAGGCTTGCCATGGAGTTGCACCATCCAGCGCTGCCGCTTCTTCCAGCGAGTTATCGATAGTTTCGAAGTAGCCCTTAATCGTCCACACATGCAGCGCAATACCGCCAAGATAGGCGAAGATCACCCCACCGTGCGTATTCAAACCAATAAACGGAATGTACTGGCCGAGGCGGTCAAACAAGGCATACAACGCCACCAGTGACAATACCGCCGGGAACATCTGGAAAATCAGCATCCCTTTGAGCAACGTGGCTTTGCCAGGGAAACGCATACGGGCAAACGCATAAGCACAAGTGGTTGAAAGCGTGACAATCCCCAGCGCGGTAATCGCCGCAATCTTGATGGAGTTCCACAGCCACAACAGCACCGGGAACGGCGGTGGCGTGACGCTGCCATCGGCATGTTGCACGCTAAAGCCCAGTGCTAATTTCCAGTGCTCCCAGGAGATTTGATCCGGGATCAGGCTGCCAGTGGCGAAGTTACCCGGGCGCAGTGAAATCGCAATCACCATCAGCAGTGGGAACATAATTGCCGCGATAAATATCAGTAGTAGCAGATGCGTGGTAAACAGACGCAGCTTTTGAGATTTGGGTTGAACCATTGCCATGTGAATCGCTCCTTAATCAAACTTCATGCGGGTGGCTTTCAGGTTAACAATCGCTAATGCCCCAACCAGCAGGAAGATAAGCGTTGCGATAGCCGCCGCTAAACCAAAGTCCTGGCCGCCACCGCCTTCAAAGGCAATGCGGTAGGTGTAGCTCACCAGCAAGTCCGTGTAGCCCGCAGGCGTTGTGGTACCGAGCCTGTCTGGCCCGCCATTGGTTAACAGCTGAATCAGCACGAAGTTGTTAAAGTTAAAGGCAAAGCTGGCAATCATCAGCGGTGTCAGCGGCTTAATCAGCAGCGGCAGCGTGATTTTAAAGAAATTCTGGAATGGGCCTGCACCATCCATTGCCGAAGCTTCGTATAAGTCGTCCGGAATCGCTTTCAACAAGCCCATGCACAAAATCATCATGTATGGATAACCGAGCCAGGTATTGACGATAATTATCATGGAACGTGCGGTGGTTGGGTCGCTAAACCAGGCGGGTTTGATACCAAACAGTGAGCTCAACATCATGTTGATTTCACCGAAACTTTGGTTGAACAACCCTTTGAAAATCAAAATAGAAATAAACGACGGTACCGCGTATGGCAGGATCAACATCACGCGATAAATCGCTTTGCCTTTCAGGGATTCCCACTGCACAACACACGCCAGAATCATGCCGACAGCCACGGTGAGAATCACCGTCAGGATTGAGAAGATCACCGTCCAGACGAAAATCGCCATAAATGGTTTTTGGATGCCTTCATCGTGGAACACACGTAAGAAGTTTTTCCAGCCGATGGTGACGGTGTAGCCCGGGCTTAATTGCTCGTTGCCCCAGTTGCCTTCGGCGTTAACAGACTGATAGAAACCAATATCGTTATTCGGGCGGTATTTAACGCCGCTTTGGTTGTTGGTCAGCTCACCGTTATCCGCCGCCGTATACAGTGGACGGGTGCCGGAAAACTGGCGCAGGGAACTCATGGTCAGCGTGCTTTCATCTGGCATTTGCGCGGTGATTTGCGTCAATGCCGCGCGGTTTTGCGTAATCACGCGCAGATTGGCTTTTTCGCCCGTTGGCAGCGCATCCGCTTCTTTCAATTTCAGGTGCTGCTCGCCGCCAAATTTAAAGGCGTCGGAGAGGTAATTTTTGCCAGTTTCTCCGTCGGTGAGGGCCAGTTGCCACTCATCGCCCGCCGGATAAAGGCCGAAGTTAAAGGTTTTGCCCGCCTGATATTGGCGGTCCATCAGCACTTCCTGTGCCCGTTCCTGGGTCAACTGGTTGGTGCTGCTGTAGTTGGTGAAGGCGATGGCGATGGTACAAACCAATGGGAACAGGACAAACAGCCCCATACCAGCCATTCCAGGGTAAACATAACGCCAGGCATAAGCCTTACGGTTGGCAAAAATATAGAGGCCAGCTGAGCTTAAAATCAGCGTCATGATGGCAAACAGGTACTCCCCCTGGGCGTACATTATGACAATAAGATAACCAACCAGCAGTCCCATCAGGCCGATGACTGACCACTTCAGTACATCGCTTTGCCACCAGTGGCTCTTTTTAACAACATCCATGGGGTCTTCCTCTACCTCTACAACTTATCATCTGAAACCACCCTCACCCTAACCCTCTCCCTGAGGGAGAGGGGATTGCGCGGTTCTCACCGTCCCCTGAGCTGGAGGGGATTGCTCGGTTTTCGCCCTCGCCCCAACGGGGAGAGGGCCGGGGTGAGGGGGAATGACTTACTTAGTAATACGTCCCTGAGCATCTTTCAGCGCTTCATCAACAGTCTGACGACCGCTAACTGCGTTGATGACGGCGGTGCGTGTGGCATACCAGAAGGCGGCCATTTGCGGGATGTTAGGCATGATTTCGCCTTTTTGGGCGTTATCCATGGTGGCGGCGATACGTGGATCTTTCGCCAGTTGATCCTGGTAAGATTTCAGAGCAACTGCGCCCAATGGCTTGTCTTTGTTGACTTCAGCCAGGCCCTGGTCGGTCATCAGGTAGTTTTCCAGGAACTCTTTCGCCAGTTCTTTGTTCGGGCTAGCCGCATTGATACCGGCACTCAGCACACCAACGAACGGTTTAGATGCTTTGCCTTTGAAGGTTGGCAGCAGCGCTACGCCGTAATTGATTTTGCTCTTATCGATGTTGGACCATGCCCACGGGCCGTTAATCGTCATCGCGGTTTCGCCTTTGTTAAAGGCCGCTTCTGCGATGGAGTAATCGGTATCCGCATTCATTTGTTTGTTTTTAATCATGTCGACCAGGAAGGTCAGGCCCGCTTTCGCGCCTGGGCTGTCCACGCCGACATCTTTCACGTCATATTTGCCGTTTTCGAGTTTGAACGCGTAACCACCGTCAGCAGCAATCAGCGGCCAGGTGAAGTACGGTTCTTGCAGGTTGAACATCAACGCGCTCTTACCTTTGGCTTTCAACTGCTTATCCAGCGCCGGGATTTCTTCCCAGGTTTTTGGCGGGTTAGGGACTAAGTCTTTGTTATAAATCAGAGAGAGTGCTTCAACCGCGACTGGGTAAGCAATGATTTTGCCGTTGTAACGAACTGCGTCCCAGGTAAACGGATACAGTTTGTCCTGGAAAGCTTTGTCTGGAGTGATTTCGGCCAGCAGGCCAGATTGTGCGTAACCACCGAAACGGTCGTGCGCCCAGAAGATAATGTCAGGGCCATCGCCGGTCGCCGCGACTTGTGGGAATTTCTCTTCCAGTTTGTCCGGGTGCTCGATGGTCACTTTAATGCCCGTGTCTTTCTCAAACTTTTTACCCACTTCGGCCAGGCCGTTATAACCTTTGTCACCGTTAATCCAGATGACCAGTTTGCCTTCTTCTATTTTTGCCAGTGCAGAGGCGGAAAACATCATCGTTGTCAGGGCAGACAGAGCGAGGATGCGGGCGCCAGTTTTAATTTTCATATGTTCCCATCCTTTGAATGGTGGTTTGCGCGTGGATACATCAGGTCAAGCTAGTGGCGTTACGGTTGCCAGTTTGCGCAGATGGCAAGTGCTTCTCATCCTCCTTAGCCCTACGCCCCACCCCGATTATCTGTGATCCCCATTACATAACTGGCAGTTATGTGTCCTGGAGCACACAAAACCACCCGGTTTTTTGAAACCACGATCACGAAAATCTCTTGTGCCGACTGTAACCGGTTGCAGAAACTCACTTCTCATCCTCCCGCCTCCTCCCCCATAAAAAACATCAGGGTGGAGGAGTTACCAAATGTATAGATCCGTCATAGTCCGACACATCTTGAATCACCTGCCCATTAGCATCGTGACGGAATGAATGAAGGGAGAAGTACATGGCAAGCGTACAGCTACGGAACGTAACAAAAGCCTGGGGGGATGTGGTGGTATCGAAAGATATCAATCTGGACATCCAGGAAGGTGAGTTTGTAGTTTTTGTTGGTCCGTCAGGCTGCGGTAAATCCACACTGTTGCGCATGATCGCTGGGTTGGAAACCATCACCAGTGGTGATTTGTTCATTGGTGAAACTCGCATGAACGACATTCCTCCCGCAGAGCGCGGTGTTGGCATGGTGTTCCAGTCTTATGCCCTGTATCCCCATCTTTCTGTTGCAGAAAACATGTCCTTTGGGCTGAAGTTGGCCGGTGCCAAGAAAAGCGAAATTAATCAGCGAGTCACACAAGTTTCAGAAACGTTGCAGCTGGCCCATTTATTAGATCGCCGCCCAAAAGCACTGTCTGGCGGACAACGTCAGCGTGTTGCCATTGGCCGTACGCTGGTGGCAGAACCGCGTGTCTTCCTGCTCGATGAACCACTTTCTAACCTTGATGCGGCACTGCGTGTGCAGATGCGTATTGAGATCTCCCGACTGCACAAGCGTCTTGGACGCACCATGGTTTATGTCACCCACGATCAGGTCGAAGCGATGACGCTGGCCGACAAAATTGTGGTACTGGACGCAGGCCGCGTGGCGCAAGTTGGTAAACCGCTCGAGCTGTATCACTACCCGGCGGATCGTTTTGTTGCGGGCTTTATTGGCTCGCCAAAAATGAACTTCCTGCCAGTGAAAGTGACCGCCACTGCGATTGATCAGGTACAGGTTGAATTACCAAACCGTCAGCAAGTTTGGCTGCCGGTAGAGAGCAAAGAAGTCCAGGTCGGCGCCAATATGTCTCTGGGCATTCGCCCGGAACATCTGCTGCCAAGCGATATCGCTGACGTCACGCTTGAAGGCGAAGTTCAGGTGGTTGAGCAACTCGGTCATGAAACTCAGATTCACATCCAAATCCCCGCCATCCGTCAGAACCTGGTGTACCGCCAGAATGACGTGGTGTTGGTAAAAGAGGGTGCCACATTCGCTATTGGCTTGCCGCCAGAGCGTTGCCATCTGTTCCGTGAGGATGGCACTGCATGTCGTCGGCTGCATCAAGAGCCAGGTGTTTAAGCATTCCCATAAAAAAGAAAAGCAATGATTCAGGAGATAGAACGATGATTACTCTGCGCAAACTCCCACTGGCAGTTGCCGTAGCAGCAGGCGTTATGTCTGTTCAGGCTCTGGCTGTGGACTTCCACGGTTACGCCCGTTCTGGTATCGGCTGGACCGGTAGCGGCGGACCACAAGAATGCTTCCAGGCAACTGGTGCTCAATCTAAATATCGTCTGGGTAACGAATGTGATACTTACGCAGAAATTAAATTAGGCCAGGAAGTGTGGAAAGAAGGCGATAAGAGCTTCTACTTCGACTCCAACATTGCCTACAACTCATCACAGTTGAACGACTGGGAAAACGATAACACTCCAGCCATCCGTGAATTCAACGTGCAGGGTAAAAACCTTATCGATTCTCTGCCAGGCGCAAACATGTGGGCAGGTAAGCGTTTCTACCAACGTCATGACGTTCACATGATTGACTTCTACTACTGGGATATTTCTGGTCCTGGTGCGGGTCTGGAAAACATTGATGTCGGCGCAGGCAAACTTTCCTTCGCGGCCACTCGTTCTACAGAGTCTGGCGGTTCTTCTGCGAATGCGGAATTCGACCCGGCTACTGGCGAGCGTACATATAACAATAAAGTACCAAACGACGTGTTTGACGTGCGTTGGGCTGGTTTAGAAATTAACGACGGCGGCACACTGGAGCTGGGCGTTGATTACGGTCACACCAACATTCCTGACGATTACTACCTGGAACCAGGTGCGTCGAAAGATGGTTGGATGCTGACTGCAGAACATACGCAAAGTATGTTGAAAGGCTTTAACAAATTCGTTGTGCAGTATGCAACTGACTCTATGACTTCGCAGGGCAAAGGCCAGGCGCAGGGCGGTAGCGTTAACAACGACGGCAGCATGATCCGTGTCCTCGACCACGGCGCAATCACGCTGGCAGACAAATGGGACCTGATGTATGTCGGTATGTACCAGAACCTGGATATGGATGATAACCAGGGGACTGAATGGTACACCATCGGTATTCGTCCAATGTACAAATGGACGCCAATCATGAGTACCTTGCTGGAACTTGGCTACGACAACGTGAAATCCCAGGAAACTGGCGATCGCAACGGTCAGTACAAAATTACTCTGGCACAACAATGGCAAGCAGGTGACAGCATCTGGTCACGTCCAGCACTGCGTCTGTTTGCAACTTATGCCCGTTGGGATGAGCAGTGGGGTTACGCGAAAGACGCTAACGGCGACGCCACTCGCTTTGCCATCGCAGACAACACTGGTAACGGTAACTTCTCTACCAGCCGCGGCGATAACGACGAGTTCTCCTTCGGTGCCCAGATGGAAATCTGGTGGTAATACGGCTTTAACCTAATGTTATGAAACGATGAGGGGTTCGCCACTGAGCCCCTCGTTATTACCCTTGTATGCCAATGCCTGTTTCGATGGAAAGCGCTATTGCCTGGCTAACTTTCCACCGATTTCCCATTGAGGTTGATAACAATGAAAATGAAAAAAAGTCTCCTGGCACTCTGCTTATCCGCAGGGTTGTTTGCAAGCATGCCTGGCTTAAGCCTGGCCAATGTTAATATCGTGCCGCAGGATCTTTCTGCTGCACCTGCTATCCCGTCTTCCGCATTGCAACAGCTGCAATGGATCCCGGTTGATCAAACCCAAACCCAAAAGACTAATCTCGCAACCACCGGCCAGAGCTTGAATGCCGGTGATATCACCGGGCCAGTTGCGGCCTACAGCGTACCGGCAAGTATCGGGGAGCTGACGATTACGCTCTCAAGTATCGTGAATAAAGATACGGTATTTGCACCAAACGTGTTGGTATTTGACCAAAACATGACGCCTGCTGCTTATTTCCCATCGGCTTTCTTTGCCTATCAGGAACCGGGAGTGTTGTCTTTAAATCGCCTGGAAGGCGTCATGAAATTAACCCCAGCATTGGGGCAACAAAAACTTTATTTGTTGGTGTTCACCACCAATAAAGACCTGCAACAAACCACCACGATGGTTGACCCTGCAAAAGCCTATGCCAGGGGCAACGGTAATGCGGTACCAGATATTCCTGATCCGATTGCACGCCATGGTACTGAAGGTGAAATTTCACTTAAGGTCAAAACTTCTTCAAGTTCCAGTATTTTAGTTGGGCCGCTGTTTGGTTCATCAGGCCCAGGCCCGGTAACGGTCGGTAATACCGCCGCACCAGCCACCACTTACACTGCACCTGCGGCAGTGGCAACAACCGCCGTAGTGGCTCCAGCTCCGGCACCTGCGCCAGTAGTGGCTCCAGCTGCGAAAAAAGAGCCCGTGCTGAGTGATACGGAAACCTATTTCAACCAGGCAATCAAACAAGCAGTAGCCGCAGGTGATGTTGATAAAGCCCTGAAACTACTGGATGAAGCTGAACGCCTGGGCTCGACTACTGCCCGTAAAACTTTTATCAGCAGTGTAAAAGGCAAGGGGTAAGCGTTTCCCCGCAGTGCTGATGTTTGAGGTTTGGTGCGCTCACTGAGCGCACCTTTTTTTGCCCGTCATATTTCGAGCTGCCTCGGCGTTGGCTGCTCTCACTCACCCTAATCACTTACTCTAGTAAGCTCATAGGGATTCGTTCGTTTGCCGCCTTGATGCCACTCGAACTATTTAGGGCAACTTTGCTCCCGCTTCAAGCTGACTCCCAATTGCCGCCTTGATTCAACTCGAATGATTTAGAAGGTGTTTTGAATCCCCCGCTATACCCATTCTGCGTTACAATGACTGCCGGTTTTGTTTCGGAGAAATTCACATGTCTGACGCGCTTTCGCCACTGCGCGCCTTACGTTTTGAGGCTACGATTCCAGAGGAGCTGAGCGCATCGCTTCTTGACTGGTTGTTGCTTGAAGACTCAATGACTAAACGCTTTGAACAGTATTGTTCGCGAGTCACTGTTCGTATTGTGCGTGAAGGTTTTTTCGATTCACCTGTCGATTTTCCAGAAGCTGATATGATGCCTGAAGCCAAACGCTACTGGCTGCGTGAAGTTGTGCTCTGCGGTGACGATGAACCCTGGTTGCTGGGGCGCACCGTTGTACCAGAATCCACTCTTGAAGGGCCGGAGCTGGCTTTGCAACAGCTCGGCACCACGCCACTCGGGCGTTATCTATTTAGTGCATCATCCCTGACACGGGATTTTATTGAGATTGGTCGTAGTGCGGAGCTGTGGGGGCGTCGTTCCCGTCTGAGATTAGCCGGAAAGCCATTGGTGCTGACCGAACTATTCCTTCCCGCTTCGCCGTTGTATGCAGAGGAAAAATAATGGAGTGGAGTCTTAAACAGGGCAAATGGCAGGCCTGGCAACGCCTGATGAGGCTGGATAAGCCGATTGGCTCGCTTTTACTGTTATGGCCCACTTTATGGGCGTTATGGCTCGCGACACCGGGTGTCCCACCACTGACCATTTTATGTGTGTTTATCGCCGGAGTCTGGATGATGCGCGCCGCGGGTTGTGTGGTAAACGACTACGCCGATCGCAAGTTTGATGGTCACGTAAAACGCACCGCCCACCGTCCGCTACCGAGCGGAGCAGTCAGCGAAAAAGAAGCGCGTATCCTGTTTGTGGTACTGGTGTTGCTGTCGTTTTTACTGGTGCTGACGCTTAACACGATGACAATTTTATTGTCGGTGGCGGGGTTAGCATTAGCCTGGGTTTATCCCTTTATGAAACGTTACACCCATTTGCCACAAGTGGTGTTGGGTGCGGCGTTCGGTTGGTCCATCCCGATGGCATTTGCTGCGGTTAGCGAATCTGTACCGCTAAGTTGTTGGCTGATGTTTTTGACCAATATTTGCTGGGCGGTCGCTTACGACACGCAATATGCGATGGTTGATCGCGATGATGACCTGAAAATTGGCATCAAATCCACGGCGATACTGTTCGGGCGCTATGACAATGTGATTATCGGGATTTTGCAGATTGCGGTGATGGTTTTGCTGGCGGTGATTGGCTGGTTAAACGGATTAGGCGGGGCATTCTACTGGTCTATTGCGCTGGCGGGGGCACTGTTTATACATCAGCAGCGTTTGACGGCGAATCGCGATCGCGATGCTTGTTTCCGCGCATTCCTGAATAATAACTACGTTGGCCTGGTGTTGTTTATTGGCCTGGTGTTGAGTTACGTGCACTTCTAATATCAGAAATTAAATGGCGGATGACACTTCGTTTATCCGCCCTACAAGTCGAACCGTAGGGCGGATAAGCAATCGCGTCATCCGCCAGATTTTTTACTCAGTCGCAGCCTGCGACGTCGCACTTTCAATCGTCAAACGCACATCCGGCATGATCAGTTCTGCCAGCATCTGGTAGACCTTCATGGTTTCAGTAGGCTCTGCATCCCCGGTATCGCTGATATAGCCTTCATCACGTAAGGTTAAAACCAGCGAGGTGAAGACGGCTTTATCAAAGAACTCCGGTGCATTAATGCCATGCAAAACAGACAAACGCTGGGCAACGGTGCGGCTTTCGCGCTCCAGTGTCCCACGGTTAATCGACGGATTTGCGCTCAGCAGCCAGAAGGTAATCGCATAACGCTGTAGCGTTTCGCGAACACCTGCTGCCAGCAGCTGCATGGTGCGTGAACGAGCAGGATTAATCTGCACTTCATCGCCTGCCAGTGTCACCAGTTCCTGACGAACCAGTTCATTGAGCATGATGTCAATTTCACCAGCAAGTTCGGTCGTGCTCCAGCGCAAGAACAGTTCAGCCTTCAGCATCGGGTAAAGTAGCTCGACCTGACGCAGCAGTTCGTTACGGTCAATACGGCGATGTTGAGTAATAATTGCTGCCAGCAGAGAAGGCAACACCAGCATATGCAGGATGTTGTTACGGTAATATGTCATCAGAACCGCCTGCTCGCGCGGTAGAATGATGATGTCACCGATGGTGTCTTTCTCAACTTCAAACTTGTTCATCTGCAATGCGTGTTCAATCAGCGCTTCTGCTGGCTGGTCTGGTGCGGTCGCGTCCGGTGAATACGGCACATTACGCAACAGGCTCAGGTAGCAGTTGAGCTGCTCGGTCAGTTGCTCACGGGTAAGTGAACGCTGACGCGAGGCCAACAGCGCGGTACAGCACAGGTTCATGGCATTTGCCGCACCGGCATTGTTAATACGCACCATCAGTTCAGCGGCAATTTCATTGACCGTTGGCGTCAACCATGCCGGGCGGATGGCCTCAATCGGGTCGATTGAATCGCGCCACTCTGGAACACGCTGGTTCAGGAACGTCATCAGCGGCATCGGTTCGCCAAAGTTAACATAGCCCTGGCCGAGGTTACGCAGCTTACTCAGCCCGCGCACCATCTGCATGAAACTCTCTTTCTCTTTGGTCGCGCCACGCAGCTCTTTCGCGTAAGTCCCCACTTCCATTACATGCTCGTAGCCAATGTAAATTGGCACCAGGGTAATAGGGCGAGTACCGCCGCGCAGCATGGCCTGGATGGTCATCGACAGCGTGCCGGTTTTCGGGTCGAGCAAACGCCCGGTACGGGAACGGCCACCTTCCACAAAGTATTCAACGGAATAGCCACGGCTAAACAGCTCGCCCAGATATTCACGGAACACGGTGGAGTAGAGTTTGCTGCCTTTAAAGGTACGGCGGATAAAGAACGCACCGAGGCGGCGGAAAATCGGGCCGGCTGGCCAGAAATTCAGGTTGATACCCGCTGCGATGTGCGGAGGAACCAGCCCCTGGTGATAAAGCACGTAGGACAACAGCATGTAGTCCATGTGGCTGCGATGGCAGGGCACATAGACAATCTCGTGGCCGTCATGAGCCAGTTGGCGCACGCGTTCAGCGTTATGAACGTTGATGCCCTGGTACAAACGGTTCCACGTCAGACCTAACACGCGGTCAGTCAAACGCACGGCTTCATACGAGAAGTTAGCGGCAATCTCTTCCATCAAAGCAACAGCATTCTGCTGGGCTTTTTCATGGGAGATTTTCTTGCTGCGCGCTTCATCTTCTACTGCACGAGCAATAGCTTTTGAGGCCAGTAGCTTATTGAACAGATCCTGGCGTACCGGCAGACGCGGGCCGACAGTCGCTAAACGCTGGCGAGCAAAGTGCATACGCGCTACGCGAGCCAGTTTTTGGGCGATTTTTTTGTCTGTACCGTGGTCGGTTGCCATCTGGCGCAGCGAAACCGGAGCGGAGAAACGCACAAAGCTGTCGCGCCCAAGCCAGGAAACAGCGAAAAATTTCTGGACGCCGTTCAGCATCTTTAATGGCGGATTCACTTCGCCTTTTTCGCGCCCAGGGGAGCGGCCAAACATCACCGATACTGGCACCATCTGCACATCCAGATTTGGATTGCTGCGGTGTAAGTCGAGGTAATCGTGGAACAGTTTGATCGACTCTTCTTTTGGCGTGTAATAAGTGAAAACACGCGGGCCGCCATGGATAAAGACATAGCGCGGCAATACCGCACCGTCGATTTCTAACGGCTCGAGAGGGTCGGGCAAGTTATGCGCGAGACATTGTGCGCGCAGCGTTAATAAGTCCGCCTTGGAGTTATACGGCAGGACATACATAATCGGGCGTGTGGGATCTAAGCCCAGTTCGGCTTGTGGATCTGCCGGAATGGACTTGCTCTTTACCAGAACGCCTAATGGTAAATTAAGTAATTTGTAGTAGATTCTTGGCCAGCCTGACATAAACGATGTAAAGCCTCAGGTTAATGATGCAAATTCGCCGCAAGAATATCAGAATCTGGCTCAGATTTCTGTGGCGTTGCAATATAGATAAGCATTGACCCAAATAATTTGAAAAGGTTTCCCAAAATGGCGAGCAGTACCACTGGACTTACCCGTATCATCAAAGCCGCAGGCTACTCATGGAAAGGGCTCAAAGCAGCCTGGATTAACGAAGCGGCTTTCCGCCAGGAAGGGGTTAGCGCGCTCATCGCCATCGCCATCGCCTGCTGGTTAGATGTTGACCCTATCACCCGTATTTTACTGATTGGTTCTGTTGTGCTGGTCATGATTGTCGAAATTCTCAATAGCGCTATCGAGGCGCTTGTTGACCGTGTTGGTACCGATTACCACGAGCTTTCAGGACGGGCCAAGGACATGGGGTCTGCTGCCGTATTAATCGCCATTATCCTCGCAGTTATTACCTGGGTCACACTGCTTTGGCCGCATTTGCGATGATCTTTCCAGAATAGTTAAGTCCCTGGTTTTTTGCTCAATTTGTGGTTCCAAAATCGCCTTTGACTGTATATACTCACAGCATAACTGTATAAACACCCAGGGGGCGGAATGAAAGCGTTAACTACCAGGCAGCAAGAGGTGTTTGATCTTATTCGGGATCATATCAGCCAGACCGGCATGCCACCGACTCGTGCCGAGATTGCTCAACGTCTGGGGTTCCGTTCTCCGAACGCCGCTGAAGAGCACCTGAAAGCACTTGCCCGTAAAGGCGTCATTGAGATTATCTCTGGTGCGTCGCGCGGTATCCGCTTGCTGGTGGAAGAAGTTACCGGTATTCCGCTGGTTGGGCGTGTTGCTGCGGGGGAACCACTCCTTGCACAACAGCACATCGAAGGCCATTACCAGGTTGACCCATCACTGTTTAAACCAAATGCCGATTTCCTGTTGCGCGTTAGCGGGATGTCTATGAAAGACATCGGTATTATGGACGGCGACCTGCTTGCAGTTCATAAAACTCAGGATGTGCGTAACGGCCAGGTTGTGGTGGCGCGTATTGACGACGAAGTGACTGTTAAGCGCTTAAAGCAGCAGGGTAATACCGTTCATCTTCTGCCTGAAAATAGCGAATTTGAACCTATTGTGGTTGACCTGCGCGAACATAACTTCTCTATTGAAGGGTTGGCGGTTGGGGTAATTCGCAACGGCGACTGGCTGTAAACTTCTCCAGATGATGCGCTTTAATGCGCATCATCGTCTTAATTCTCTTATCTCTTCCTGGATTGGCCATGCGATTTTTCTCGACGGCTGACAGAGCTCTCTGGCGCCTCGCCTTACCCATGATTTTTTCCAACATCACCGTGCCTTTACTGGGCCTTGTTGATACCGCGGTAATTGGTCATTTGGATAGCCCTGTTTATCTTGGCGGTGTCGCTATTGGTGCGACGGCAACCAGCTTCTTATTTATGCTGTTGCTGTTTTTGCGCATGAGCACCACCGGTTTAACTGCCCAGGCATTTGGTGCCAATAATCCCTCTGCTTTAGCGCGTGCACTGGTTCAGCCCTTGCTATTGGCGTTAGGAGCAGGGGTGGCGATCGTCTTACTGCGTGAACCGCTGATATCCCTGGCCTTGCATATCGTCGGCGGCAATGAAGATGTTTTGTTGCAGGCCCGGCGATTCCTTGAAATACGTTGGCTTAGTGCGCCAGCCTCGCTTGCCAACCTGGTCTTGTTGGGCTGGTTGTTAGGCGTTCAGTATGCGCGTGCGCCAGTTATCTTGCTGGTTGTCGGAAACGTACTGAATATCGTGCTGGATGTGTGGCTGGTCATGGGGCTACACATGGATGTTCAGGGCGCGGCACTCGCCACCGTCACCGCAGAATATGCGACGTTTATCATTGGTTTGCTGATGGTGAAAAAGGTTATGGGTTTGCGCGGAATCAGCTTTGAGATGCTCAAAGAGTCCTGGCGCGGGAATGTGCGGCGTCTGCTGGCACTCAATCGCGACATCATGCTGCGCTCGCTGTTGCTACAGGTCTGTTTCGCCTCAGTCACTATCTTTGGCGCGCGGTTAGGTAGCGAAATCGTCGCGGTTAACGCCGTGTTGATGACGCTATTAACCTTCACCGCCTATGCGCTCGATGGGTTCGCCTATGCCGTTGAAGCCCATTCCGGGCAGGCGTTTGGCGCTAAAAACCGTGGTCAATTGCTCGAAGTATGGGGCGCTGCATGTCGCCAGGCGGGCTTAGTCGCTCTTATGTTTGCCACTGTGTATGCGCTGTTTGGTGAGCACATTGTTTCGCTTCTTACCTCTATCCCGGAATTGCAGCTACAGGCAGACCGCTACTTGCACTGGCAGATTGTTTTGCCCGTTGTTGGTGTCTGGTGTTATTTGCTGGACGGCATGTTTATTGGCGCAACGCGAGGTACGGAAATGCGCAACAGCATGGCGGTTGCGGCATTGGGATTTGGGCTGACGTTGCTCACCGTGCCTTATCTGGGAAATCATGGTCTGTGGTTATCCGTGGCTGTGTTCCTGGCTTTGCGCGGACTGTCTTTGGGATGGATTTGGCGTCGCCATTGGCGGGATAACAGCTGGTTCCCGGCTGGAACTCCTGGTTAGTTACAGCTCATAGTTAGTTACAACCCATAGTTAGTTACAACTTCTGACGCGTTTTTAATCGCACTCCAGTATGCTGATTTGCCACCTGATTTTGGGGCAAGTCAGCATCATTTCTGTTACTTCTGTGGTTCAATGTTCTTAGTTTTCCCCTCACAGCCATATCCTTGACTACAATTATTTCCACGTCCAGCAGATAGTGAGTGTCAGCCAAACGGCAGCACCTGGGCGTTGTTAACTATTAGCAGTTCTTAACCGAACGATGAGGATATTATTATGAATAAAGACGAAATCGGCGGTAACTGGAAACAGTTCAAAGGCACAGTAAAAGAGAAATGGGGCAAACTGACAGACGATGACATGACCGTCATCGAAGGGAAACGCGATCAGCTTGTCGGTAAAATTCAGGAACGCTATGGATATGCGAAAGATCAGGCAGAGAACGAAGTCGTTGATTGGGAAAAACGTAACGATTACCGCTGGTAATCTCATCCCTCAGATGTGTTAACTCTCATAGGCTAACCTGCCCTGGTACATGGATGTACCGATCCCCTCCATACTTCAAGCTACATCTTTTGGCTGCATTCACTTACCGCTTCAATGCAACTCGAATTATTTCGGGTTCAGGCTAGCGTGACTTCTTCTTACTCTGAATGGTGTGGTCATGCCCGCATTCTTCCGGGTGGCTACAGGCTTCAACTTCCGCACACGCGCTGCATAAACCATGCGCCTCAATGACATTGTGGTGTAGAGCAAATCCTGACTGGGCAGCCAGTTGATTCATAATATCTTCCACACCTTCCGCGCTATGCTCCTTCACCGCGCCACACCTGTCGCAAATCAACATCGCTGATGAGTGAGTCGGCTGATCAATCAGATGGCACAAAACATAGCTGTTGGTTGACTCGACGCGATGGACAAAGCCTTGTTCGAGAAGAAAATCGAGCGCACGATACACCGTCGGGGGTTTAGCTTGCGGTTCACTGGCGCGAAGTAAATCCAGCAAATCATAAGCGCTGATTGCACCCGCTTGCTGCGTCAATAAACGCAACACTTCCAGGCGTTGTGGTGTCAGGCGCACATTACGCTGTTCGCATAGTTTTTCAGCCTGCGCTAACACGTTTTGTGAAGTCGTGATGTCCATCAGCATTCCCCTGTAGATTAGCCCTACACTCTATCACAACGCGCAATAAACGCCGAGTGGTGCGCCATGCTGGCCACAGCCTTTTGAGATGACTATCCCGGAGTTTGCTATGAATAAACCTGATTGCATTCGTCACTGGAAAGAACTGGAAGGTGAAGATGACTCAACTTATCCAGACAGTACTGAATTGTTTTCCATTGGCGCGCCATTGGCTCGCAAACTTGGGCTAACACGCCTGGGGATTCACCACGAGCGCCTGCTCCCTGGTCGCCGGACGTCCTATCCGCATGCGGAAAGTAGCGAGGAAGAGTTTGCTTATGTTCTGGAAGGGCATCCACAGGTGTGGATTAACGGCCACCTTTACTCACTTGAACCGGGTGATAGTGTTGGTTTCCCAGCTGGGACGGGCGTCTGCCATACCTTCATCAACAACACCGAGCATGAAGTCCGGTTGCTAATTGTGGGTGAGGCCAACAAAGCCGAAAACCGAATTTATTACCCGCTAAACGCGAGCTATGCCGCACAACGCCAGGATCGCTGGATTGACCACCCGCCGCAGTTTTTTGGCCCACATGACGGCCATCCTTCACGAAAACCGAACGGTAAACTATAAATATGTTTACAGGGAATTTTTGAACTCATAATCCTGATGGAGAGAAACGGGATTTCGATGGGATAAACATCCCCCTTTTTAGCTTTTTATTCACAGCAATAGTCCGCCTCTGTTCAGTCATAACTGGCAGGGGCAAGTTATGAAATCTGATTAACAGACGGGCGAGCGGTGAATGAAAAAAATTAAAACTCTGGTGGCGTTCAGCGCCGCCTCTTTATTTGTGGCAAATCAAGCCAGTGCGGCAGGTACCTGGTCAGAAGCTCGTAGTGATGCAATGGGGGGGACGGGCGTTGCTTCAGCGAGTTATGGAAGTGGAGTGCTAACAAACCCTGCGCTGCTGGCAAAGGCAAAACAGGACGACTCAGTGACAGTTATTTTGCCCTCCGTGAGCGGGCAAATGACAGATAAAGATAACCTGCAGGATCAGATTGATGGCATTAGCGATACGGTCGATCAATACCAGAACGTTATCGACGATCTTACCCTGCAGGATATCCTTTTAAACCCAAATGGTTCACTTGGTCAGCTTCAGGGCGCTGCGGGGAGTTTGGCTGGCGAACTGGAAGATCTGCGAGGTAAAACAGCAAACGCGAAAGCCGGGGCGAGTATCGCAGTCAGTATTCCAAATGATGTGCTGTCGATGGCATTTGTCGCAAAAGCCTATGCGCGAGCACATGTGAGTTCCTCTATTGATCAACAAGATATTGATTATCTGCACAGCATCGCGAATTCCAGGGTTGTTGCCGGGGGAGTCGCACTAGATGCTGCCGTTAATGGCTCTGATGTTATCACCAGCAATCTCAACTCCACTGCATCTGGGCGCGGCGCAATTGTCTCCGACTATGGTGTGGCGCTGGCGAAACAGTTTGATCTAAACGGCGTGCCTGTCTCTGTTGGCATCACGCCGAAACTGCAAAAAACCTGGCTGTACAACTACACCACATCAATCTATTCCTACGACAGCAGCGACTGGAAAAATAGCCGCTATCGTAACGACGACACTGGCTTTAACGTTGATGCGGGTGTGGCAGCTGATTTTGGCGAAAACTGGACTGTCGGTCTGAGCGGCCAGAACCTGATTTCACATGACATTGATACCAAAGATATCTTGATCACTAATGGCAGGACGGGCGAAACCGTCAACTATAAAGACACTTATCAGATTCGCCCGTTAGTGACGGCGGGCTTAGCCTGGCATAACGATTTCATCACCCTTAGCGCCGACGGCGATCTCACCGAAACAAAAGGTTTCAAAAGCGAAGACGATTCACAGTACGTTGGCGTGGGCGCTGAAGTTACGCCGCTGCCGTGGCTTGCGGTGCGCGCCGGTTACCGGGCTGACGTCAAATCAAACGATAGCAACGTCTTTACCGGTGGGGTTGGCTTTGCGCCATTTAATCGCGTTCACATCGATTTAATGGGGCTGTACGGCGAAGACGAAACCTGGGGGGCAGGGGCACAGCTTAGCATGACCTTCTGATGAAAATAGCCGTCGGGACGAGCGAGTGTCCCGGCGCTGCTTTATGCTATAGTGGCGACCCTTTTTTAACCGTAGCCCGTAAACGCCCAGTGCCTATGTCCTCACAAACAAACCAGACCCTCTTCCAGCCACATCGTTTCTCTATTGCGCCGATGCTTGACTGGACTGACCGCCACTGCCGCTATTTTTTGCGTCAGCTTTCAAGCCAGACACTGCTGTACACCGAAATGGTGACCACCGGTGCGATCATTCATGGCAAAGGGGACTATCTGGCGTACAGCGAAGACGAGCATCCTATCGCGTTGCAGTTGGGGGGTAGCGATCCGGCGGCTTTAGCGCAATGCGCGAAACTGGCTGAAGAACGTGGCTACGACGAAATTAACCTCAACGTAGGTTGCCCATCTGACCGTGTACAAAATGGTATGTTTGGCGCGTGTCTGATGGCTGATGCCCAGCGGGTTGCCGATTGCATCAAAGCGATGCGCGACGTGGTTTCTATTCCCGTCACCGTCAAAACGCGTATTGGCATTGATGACCAGGACAGCTACGAATTCCTGTGTGATTTCATCGGTACAGTTGCCGGGAAGGGCGAATGTGAGAAGTTCATTATCCATGCCCGTAAAGCGTGGCTTTCGGGTCTAAGCCCGAAAGAAAACCGTGAAATTCCGCCGCTGGATTACCCGCGCGTGTATCAACTCAAGCGTGATTTCCCACACCTGACGATGGCCATCAACGGCGGTATCAAAACGCTGGAAGAGGCAAAAGCCCATCTGGAACATATGGATGGCGTCATGGTCGGGCGCGAAGCCTATCAGAACCCAGGCCTGCTGACCGCGGTTGACCGTGAAATTTTTGGTATTGATGCGCCGGAAGTCGACACCGTTGCTGCGGTTCGTGCCATGTATCCGTACATAGAGCGTGAACTGGCAAACGGCACTTATCTTGGCCATGTCACCCGCCACATGCTGGGCTTATTCCAGGGGATTCCGGGTGCACGCCAGTGGCGTCGTTATCTGAGTGAAAACGCCCACAAAGCCGGTGCCGGGATTGATGTCGTGGAACATGCGTTGTCATTGGTTGCGGACAAGCGCTAACTTTTGTCGGTAATAACCTGGCTAGTTGCTCAGGTATTGCGGAGTTGATCACAACCTCGCATCTTTCTGGCTAAGTTTGCAGGCTGTGGCGTATCAATTATTTACCAAATCTGACAATATTACTGGGTCACGAAAAACGAATTCATCGCGCTGTACCCTACATACCGTGCGAACAAAAAAAGAATGGGCTTCCCTCGGGAGGCCCAAATTCTTTTATGGAATCAGCAGACTAGAACCTTGCGTGCTACGGCTCTCCAGCGTTTTATGTGCCAAAGCGGCATCGCTTAAGGCGAATTTCTGGTTTTCAGCCACATCGACTTTTATCACGCCGCTGGCAATCAATGAGAACAGCTCATTGCAAGCTTCTTCCAGCTCTTCACGCGTGGTCACGTAACCATTCAGTGACGGGCGAGTAACATACAGCGAGCCTTTCTGGTTAAGAATCCCCAGATTCACCCCGGTAACCGGGCCAGATGAATTACCAAAACTCACCATCAATCCCTGGCGCTGTAAGCAATCCAGCGATGCCTCCCAGGTATCTTTCCCCACCGAATCATAAACAACTGCGACTTTCTTGCCGCCTGTCATCTCTTTTACGCGTTCGACAAGATTCTCTTCGCGATAGTTAATGGTTTGCCAGGCACCGGCGTTTTTGGCGCTTTCTGCTTTTTGCGCCGAACCCACCGTACCAATCAGTTTGGCACCCAGCGCTTTGGCCCATTGGCAGGCGATAAGACCCACACCACCGGCGGCGGCATGGAACAGGAAAACTTCGTTGGCTTTAATATCGTAGGTTTTACGCAACAGATAATAGACAGTTAGCCCTTTGAGGAATGACGCGGCGGCTTGTTCGAAAGAGATGGCATCGGGCAGTTTTGCGGCTTTATCCGCTGGCACGTTATGCACGCTGCTGTAGGCACCAAGCCCGGATTGCGCATAGACAACTCGATCACCGACTTTAAGATGCGTGACCGCACTGCCAACTTTACTGACGACACCTGCAGCTTCAGTACCGAGGCCACTTGGCAGCATCGGTGGCGGGTATAAACCACTGCGAATATAGGTATCAATGTAGTTGATACCAATCGCTTTGTTCTCAACTTGTACTTCATTTTCTGCTGGGGCGTTTGGGGTGAATTCAACAACTTTTAAGACTTCAGGGCCGCCATGTTGACTAAATTCAATGCGCGTTGCCATGAGAACTCCTTCTGTTTCCTCGGAGGGAGATAGAGTAAACTCTCGTTCCTCTTATCTGATTTTGGTAACTCCCTCACTATGGCAGGAAATAAACCCTTCAACAAACCGAAAGAACCCCGCGATCGTCAGATGGAAGGGCTGAAAATGCCGCCACATTCTCTGGAAGCGGAGCAATCGGTGTTGGGCGGTTTAATGCTGGACAACGAACGCTGGGATAACGTTTCCGAGCGCGTCGTGGCTAACGATTTTTTCAGCCGTCCACACCGCATGATCTTCACCGAAATGCAGCGTTTGCTCGAAATGAGCAAGCCCATCGACCTGATCACGCTTTCTGAGTCTCTGGAATTACAGGGCAACCTCGAAAGCGTTGGTGGTTTCGCCTATCTGGCCGAATTATCTAAAAATACGCCAAGTGCTGCGAACATCAGTGCTTATGCCGACATCGTGCGTGAACGCGCCGTTGTTCGTGAAATGATTGCCGTGGCGAATGAAATCGCCGATGCCGGTTATGACCCGCAAGGGCGTACCAGCGAAGATTTACTCGATCTGGCCGAGTCACGCGTGTTCCAGATTGCTGAGAGCCGCGCGAATAAAGACGAAGGCCCAAAAAGCATCGACCAAATCCTCGAAGCGACCGTTTCGCGTATCGAAACGCTCTTCCAGACCCCACACGATGGTGTGACGGGCGTGGATACGGGCTACCATGATCTGAACAAAAAAACGGCCGGTCTACAGCGTTCCGACCTCATTATCGTGGCCGCGCGTCCATCGATGGGTAAAACCACGTTTGCGATGAACCTGTGTGAAAACGCCGCGATGTTGCAGGAAAAACCGGTGCTGATTTTCAGCCTCGAGATGCCAGGCGAGCAGATCATGATGCGTATGCTGGCGTCGCTGTCACGCGTCGACCAAACCAAAATCCGTACCGGCCAGTTGGATGATGAAGACTGGGCGCGTATTTCGAGCACCATGGGCATCTTGCTTGAAAAACGCAATATGTACATTGATGACTCATCAGGCCTGACGCCAACGGAAGTGCGATCACGTGCGCGCCGTATCTACCGCGAACATGGCGGCCTGAGCCTGATCATGATCGACTACCTGCAATTGATGCGCGTGCCGTCGCTTTCCGACAACCGTACTCTGGAAATCGCTGAGATTTCGCGCTCGCTAAAGGCGCTGGCAAAAGAGCTACAGGTGCCGGTCGTCGCGCTCTCGCAGCTTAACCGCTCCCTGGAACAACGTGCCGATAAACGCCCGGTCAACTCCGACTTACGTGAATCCGGCTCCATCGAGCAGGATGCCGACTTAATCATGTTCATCTACCGGGACGAAGTTTATAACGATAACAGTGACGAGAAAGGCATCGCGCAAATCATCCTCGGTAAACAGCGTAACGGCCCAATCGGCACCGTGCGCCTGACGTTCAACGGGCAGTTCTCACGCTTTGATAACTACGCTGGCCCGCAATACGACGAAGACTAAATCCTCGTCATCCTTCGTGCCACAACTGCGTTGGCTGCGCTCACTCGCCCGAATCACTTACTTGCGTAAGCTCGTCGGGACGAGTTCTCTTGCCGCCTTGTTGTGACGCGAATGATTTTGAGGATTTGCGTAATCAAATATTAAATTTTAGCAAGGAACGAACATGCAAGCGGCAACCGTAAAAATTAACCGCCGCGCTCTGCGACACAACCTGCAACGCCTGCGCGAACTGGCTCCTGCCAGCCGTATGGTGGCGGTGGTGAAAGCAAACGCATACGGGCATGGTCTGCTGGAGACTGCCCAAACCCTGGCTGATGCCGACGCCTTTGGTGTCGCCCGCCTTGAAGAAGGTGTTCGCTTACGCGCAGGAGGAATCACTCAGCCCATTCTGCTGCTCGAAGGCTTCTTTAATGCAAGCGATCTGCCGACCATTGCTGAGCAGAATTTCCAGACTGCCGTTCACTGTATCGAGCAGCTTGAAGCGCTGGAGCAGGCCGAGTTAAGCCAGCCGATTACCGTGTGGATGAAGCTGGACACCGGCATGCACCGTTTGGGCATCTTGCCTGAAGAAGCCGAAGCGTTTTATCAGCGTCTTTCACGTTGTAAAAACGTCAGCCAGCCGGTGAATATCGTCAGCCATTTTGCCCGCGCTGATGAACCGGAATCCGACGCCACACCGCGCCAGCTTGATATCTTCAATTCGTTTACCGCAGGCAAACCAGGACAGCGTTCTATTAGCGCGTCTGGTGGCATTTTGCTGTGGCCGGACTCGCATATGGATTGGGTTCGCCCAGGTATCATTCTTTATGGTGTTTCACCTCTTGAGCAAAAACCGTGGGGCGTCGATTTTGGCTTCCAGCCGGTGATGTCACTGACTTCCAGCCTGATTGCCGTGCGTCAACATAAAGCCGGTGAAGCAGTGGGTTACGGCGGCACCTGGATTGCTGAGCGCGATACACGTCTGGGTGTGGTGGCGATGGGTTATGGCGACGGTTACCCGCGCGCGGCACCATCTGGTACACCTGTGCTGGTGAATGGCCGGGAAGTGCCGATTGTCGGGCGTGTCGCCATGGACATGATTTGTGTCGACCTCGGCCCACAATCAGAAGACAAAGTGGGCGATAGCGTGGTGATGTGGGGTGACAATTTGCCGGTTGAGCGCATCGCTGAAATCACAAAAGTGAGTGCTTACGAACTTATCACGCGCCTGACTTCAAGGGTTGCGATGGAATACCTGGATTAATTCCCCCTTTATTTTTACTTTTGTAGGTCGGATAAGCGTTAGCGTCATCCGACGCAATCTGGTGGATGACGCTAACGCTTATCCACCCTACAAATTCCCGCGATAAACCTCTCGATCTTTCCCCAGCTTCCGGTTTACAGTGGTTGTCCGCAACACTGTAAACCAGGAGAACCTCACCGTGTTTCAAAAAGTTGACGCCTATGCTGGCGACCCAATCCTTTCCTTAATGGAACGTTTCAAAGTTGACTCGCGTAGTGACAAGGTAAACCTCAGCATTGGCCTCTATTACAACGAAGATGGGGTCATCCCGCAGTTGCAGGCTGTTGAAGAAGCTGAAAAACGCCTGAATTCTCAACCACATGACGCATCGCTTTACCTGCCGATGGAAGGCCTGAGCAGCTATCGCAGCGCGATTGCACCGCTGCTGTTTGGCGCAAACCATCCTGCGCTGCTTGAAGAACGTATCGCGACCATTCAAACCGTTGGCGGTTCTGGTGCGTTAAAAGTGGGTGCGGACTTCCTGAAAACCTATTTTCCGGATTCACAGGTATGGGTCAGCGATCCGACCTGGGAAAACCACATCGCAATCTTTGGTGGTGCGGGTTTTAAGGTGAATACCTACCCGTGGTTTGATAGCGAAACCAATGGTGTGCGCTTCGAAGCGTTGCTGGAAACCCTGAACACGCTGCCTGCGCAAAGTATCGTGTTGCTCCATCCGTGCTGCCATAACCCGACAGGTTCTGACCTGACGGATGCGCAGTGGGATGCGGTGGTTGAAATCCTCAAAGCGCGTAACTTAATTCCGTTCCTCGACATTGCCTATCAGGGTTTTGGCGCGGGTATGGAAGAGGATGCATACGCGATTCGCGCAGTTGCCAGCGCTGGCCTGCCAGCTTTAATCAGCAACTCATTTTCCAAGATTTTCTCAATGTATGGCGAACGCGTGGGCGGGTTATCGGTCGTCTGTGACGATGCCGAAACAGCAGGCCGTGTATTGGGCCAACTAAAAGCTACCGTGCGCCGTAACTATTCCAGCCCGCCAAACTTCGGTGCGCAGGTTATCGCTGCGGTTCTGAACGACGAACAGCTGAAAACCAACTGGCTGGCAGAAGTCGAAACGATGCGTCGCCGTATTCTCGATATGCGCCAGGCACTGGTTTCAGTACTGCGGGCTGAAATGCCGGAACGTAACTTCGACTACCTGCTGCAACAACGTGGGATGTTCAGTTATACCGGCCTGAGTGCGGAGCAAGTCGATCGTCTGCGTGATGAGTTTGGTGTCTATCTGATTGCCAGCGGACGCATGTGTGTCGCGGGGCTAAACAGCAATAACGTACAGCGCGTGGCGCAGGCGTTTGCTGCTGTAATGTGAGTACTTACTCACATTAATTCTGGTTTACTCCTTCGCCCTGAGGGCGAAGGCTGGGATGAGGGTGATTCTTCACAAATTCAATTCTGTGATCATCACCTTTTTCTATGACAAATCCTGATAAATTCCTTTTACTATCAGCCTCTCGCGAGTATGGTCGGGTAGGTTTTTGACCAGTTGTTCCACTTTCTAACGATAAAAACTGATGAAAATAAAGGGAAAACGATGCGTAAAATTACCCTGGCATTAAGTGCCGCGTGTTTGTTATTAGGATTGAACCAGTCTGCCGTTGCTAAGGAATCTGCACCCGCTCCTCTGAATCCTGGCGTCACCGTTGCGCAGTTAGCACAGCAAGTCCCCATTCACTGGGTTTCTGTCGCTCAAATTGAAAATAGCCTGATGGGGCGTGCGCCGATGGCGGTGGGTTTCGATATTGACGACACGGTGCTGTTCTCAAGCCCAGGCTTTTACCGTGGGCAAAAAGAATTCTCACCGGGCAAACAGGATTACCTGAAAAACCCATCTTTCTGGGAAAAAATGAACAACGGCTGGGATGACTTCAGCATGCCGAAAGAAGTCGCGAAAAGTCTTATCGCCATGCACCTCAAACGAGGTGACAGCATCTATTTTGTGACTGGCCGCAGCCAAACTAAAACCGAAACCGTAACTCAGACACTGCAAAAAGACTTCTTAATCCCGGAAGCCAATGTAAACCCAGTTATTTTTGCCGGTGACCAACCTGGACAAAATACCAAAACCCAATGGCTGAAAGATAAGAAAATCAAAGTGTTCTACGGCGATTCTGACGGTGATATTACCGCCGCTCAAGATGTAGGTGCCCGTGGCATCCGTTTATTACGCGCTTCGAATTCCAGCTACCAACCGCTGCCAAAAGCCGGGGCTTTTGGCGAGGAAGTGATTGTTAACTCTGAATATTGATCATATTGACTGATATTAGACGGCGATGCGCGCAAGCAAGTCGCCGTTTTTTTCATCAAAAATCCCCTGTCGGGTTTTACCTTTTGGTGAGTTGCTCGCACACTTAGAGGTGCCAGTTTCATAAACTGGGCGCGACATTGAATCCACTGGAGCAGGTAAAAGGGGAAAAAAATGACCAATTCGGAGCTATTGCAGTACTGCATGAACAAACCCGGAGCGGAACAAACTGTTCATAGCGACTGGAAGGCCACACAAATCAAAGTAGCGGATGTGATGTATGCCATGGTGCATGACATCGAAGCACGCCCGGCTGTTTCGTTAAAAGCCAGTCCGGGGCTGACTGATTTACTGCGTGAGAGCCACAAAGACGTGTTCCCCAGTGCGCATTTGAACAAAGCACACTGGAGCACGTTATATCTGGATGGGTCGCTGCCCGACTCGCAAATTTATTATCTGGTGGATGCCTCTTACCAGCAGGCATTATCGCTGCTGCCACAGGAAACCAGGCAGCAGCTCTCTGACTGACTACTTCAGCAAAGGTTTGAGGAAACGAGCGGTATGTGAAGCTTCGCATTCCGCGACGGTTTCTGGCGTACCGGAAACCAGAATCTCTCCGCCGCCGCTACCGCCTTCTGGGCCAAGGTCGACAATCCAGTCTGCCGTTTTAATCACGTCCAGGTTATGTTCGATAACCACAATGGTGTTGCCCTGATCGCGCAACTGATGCAGAACTTCCAACAACTGCTGGATATCGGCAAAATGCAGGCCAGTGGTTGGCTCATCAAGGATATACAACGTCTGGCCAGTGCCACGCTTAGAAAGCTCACGCGCCAGTTTCACACGCTGTGCTTCACCGCCTGACAACGTCGTTGCTGACTGCCCAAGCCGAATGTAAGACAAGCCTACGTCGATGAGCGTTTGCAGCTTACGCGCCAGCGCCGGTACGGCATCAAAGAATTCACGAGCATCTTCAATGGTCATATCCAGCACTTCGTGGATGCTTTTACCTTTGTACTTAACTTCCAGCGTTTCGCGGTTATAGCGCTTCCCTTTGCACTGGTCGCATGGCACGTAAATATCCGGCAAGAAGTGCATCTCGACTTTGATCACGCCATCGCCCTGGCACGCTTCGCAGCGCCCGCCACGCACGTTAAAGCTAAAACGCCCTGGCGTATAACCTCGCGCACGGGATTCCGGCACGCCCGCAAACAGCTCGCGCACTGGTGTAAACACGCCAGTATAAGTCGCCGGGTTTGAACGTGGTGTACGGCCAATCGGGCTTTGGTCGATATCAATAACTTTGTCGAAATGCTCCAGACCATGAACTTCGCGGTACGGCGCAGGTTCTGCAAGCGTTGCACCGTTCAATTGGGTTTGAGCAATCGGGAAAAGCGTATCGTTAATCAGCGTCGATTTACCGGAACCAGAAACCCCGGTCACGCAGGTAAACAAGCCGACGGGCAGCGTCAACGTCACATCTTTCAGGTTGTTGCCCTTCGCACCAACCAGCTTCAACACCTTCTCTGGGTCAGCGGGAACGCGGTGTTTCGGCAGCGCAATTTCACGCTTACCGCTGAGGAACTGCCCGGTCAGAGATTCCGGCGCATCGATAATATCCTGCATGGTGCCTTCGGCAACGACATGGCCGCCGTGAACACCCGCACCCGGGCCGATATCGATAATATGGTCTGCGGCACGAATCGCATCTTCGTCGTGCTCGACGACAATCACGGTATTACCGAGATCGCGCAGGTGAATCAGCGTTTCCAGTAAACGTTCGTTATCGCGCTGATGCAGGCCGATTGACGGCTCATCGAGCACGTACATCACGCCCACAAGACCCGCGCCAATCTGGCTTGCCAGACGAATACGCTGCGCTTCACCGCCCGAAAGTGTCTCTGCGGAACGGGAAAGTGACAGATAATTCAGGCCGACATTCACCAGGAATTTCAGGCGATCGCCAATCTCTTTCAAGATTTTTTCAGCGATTTGCGCACGTTGCCCACTGAGCTTCATGTTGTGGAAGAACTCCATCGCATGACCAATGCTCATATCAGAGATAGTTGGCAGCGGCGTGTTTTCAACAAACACATGGCGTGCTTCACGGCGCAGACGCGTACCTTCACAGCTTGCGCATGAACGGTTGCTGATAAATTTCGCCAGTTCTTCACGCACCGCGGAAGATTCGGTTTCTTTATAGCGACGTTCCATATTATGCAGAACGCCTTCAAACGGATGGCGGCGCACCGAGGTATCACCACGGTCGTTTATATATTTGAATTCAATGCTTTCTTTACCCGAACCATTCAGCACCACGTTTTGCACACTGGCACTCAGTTCGTTCCATGGCGTTTCGACATCAAACTTATAATGCTCTGCCAGTGAACGCATCATGGTGAAGTAATAGAAGTTACGGCGATCCCAGCCGCGAATTGCACCGCCAGCCAGCGAAAGCTCACCGTTTTGCACCACGCGTTCCGGGTCGAAATATTGCTGTACGCCAAGCCCGTCACAGGTTGGGCAGGCACCGGCCGGATTGTTGAACGAGAACAGACGCGGTTCCAGCTCGCGCATGCTGTAGCCGCAAATCGGGCAGGCAAAGTTGGCAGAGAACAGCAACTCTTCTGCTTTTTCATCGTCCATATCGGCGACAACCGCAGACCCACCGGACAAATCCAGCGCAGTCTCAAACGACTCAGCCAGGCGCTGTGCTAAATCCTCACGCACCTTGAAACGGTCAACCACCACTTCAATGGTATGTTTTTTCTGTAATTCCAGCTTTGGCGGATCGGAGAGATCACACACTTCGCCGTCGATCCTCGCGCGGATATAACCCTGGCTTGCCAGGTTTTCCAGCGTCTTGGTGTGCTCGCCTTTTCTGTCTTTAATAATCGGCGCAAGCAACATCAGGCGCTTACCTTCCGGCTGCGCTAAAACGTTATCGACCATCTGGCTGACCGTTTGTGCTGCCAGCGTGACATTGTGGTCCGGGCAACGCGGTTCACCGACACGCGCATACAACAGGCGCAAGTAGTCATGAATTTCAGTGATGGTGCCGACGGTTGAACGCGGGTTGTGCGAAGTGGATTTCTGCTCGATAGAAATCGCCGGCGACAAACCTTCAATGTGGTCGACATCCGGCTTTTCCATCAATGACAGGAACTGACGCGCATAGGCGGAAAGGGACTCAACGTAACGACGCTGCCCCTCGGCGTATAAGGTGTCGAAAGCCAGTGAGGATTTGCCAGAACCCGAAAGCCCAGTCACAACAATCAGCTTGTCGCGTGGAATAACGAGGTTAATATTTTTGAGATTGTGGGTGCGGGCGCCCCGAACTTCGATCTTATCCATTCACCTTTCCCGGTTTAAACGCTTTTTGCCAGGCCGCACTGGAGGCCGCCGACGATCACAAACGGCTAATTATGACACAATAAAACCTGAATGAATATCCAGTGTTTTAATGCAACAATGTATACCCCGAAGACATTCTGGAATGCATCCCGCAGCTATAAAGATTAGGGGTGGCGTGGTAGAATCGAGGGTTTACACTACTTATTAAACGTTTCAGGAGACACGACCATGGCCAGCAGAGGCGTAAACAAGGTGATTCTCGTCGGGAATCTGGGTCAAGACCCGGAAGTACGCTACATGCCAAATGGTGGCGCAGTTGCCAACATTACTCTGGCCACGTCAGAGTCCTGGCGCGATAAGCAAACCGGCGAAACCAAAGAAAAGACTGAATGGCACCGCGTAGTGCTGTTTGGCAAACTGGCAGAAGTCGCGGGTGAATACCTGCGTAAAGGCTCCCAGGTTTATATCGAAGGTGCATTGCAGACGCGTAAATGGACTGACCAGGCAGGCGTTGAAAAATACACCACCGAAATCGTGGTTAACGTTGGCGGCACCATGCAAATGCTGGGTGGCCGTGCAGCAGGCGGTGCTCCAGCAGGTGGCGGTAACCCAGGTCAGCAGCAAGGTGGTTGGGGTCAGCCTCAGCAACCGCAGCAGGGTGGCAACCAGTTCAGCGGCGGCGCGCAATCTCGTCCGCAGCAGAGCGCACCAGCACCATCTAACAATGAACCACCAATGGACTTCGACGACGACATTCCTTTCTAAAATTAATTTTAGAAATCATCGTTAAGAAACCTGTTATCAAACCCCGATCTTTTCGGGGTTTTTTTATTTATAGATGAATACGTTATCAACAGTTATTAGATTTAATAACTTCAAAAACCCATTAATACATTTCTAATGATGTCAGATAAATCCTAATACCTGGATTCCCGTCACTCAGACGAAGCGGCAAAAAGAGTAAAATCTGCGCACCGATTTTCGCCTGTACGAATACCCAAAAGCCTGGGCAGCAAACCAAATCAATAATTCGGTAAACCCTCCCGTGATGACAACTATTCACGCGGGCCGCTTAATTTAAACAGGGAAATAATCCGTTATGTCTCGACCCGTCCGCATGCCAGTTGTTGTTTCCTGGCTGTTCGCCAGTATTGTTACGCTATTACTGACCGCGTGTGGTGGAAGTGAAACTCCATCAAAAACCACTGCTCAGACTTCACCGCCAGCGGTACAAACAAAAATCGAATTTCTGGAACGCTGGGATGTCGATCGTTTGAATCGTATCCTGAAAACCGATACGCCTCAGCAGTTCGGTGTTCATACCATCTACACACCGGCACGCAATGCCGTCAATCTGTACCGAGTCACTTACGCTTCAGTGATTCCCAACATGGGAAATAAACCAACCGTAGCATCAGGTTTGCTGGCGATACCGGATAACGCGGCAACAACACATACATTACCGATGGTTTCCTACCAGCACGGCACGGTCTACGGGCGTCAACAAGTGCCATCATTCCCTGACCAATCCCCGGAAACTCAGCTAATGATTGCTCAGTTCGCAGGCCAGGGTTATGTGTTGATTGGTGCGGATTACTTTGGGCTTGGCACGTCGACAGAGCCTGAAGGGTACATGGTGAAAGCCAGCCATCAGCAGGCGACTTATGACATGCTAATGGCCAGCCGGAACGTACTGAAGCAGAAGAATATTTCGACCAATAAACTCTTTCTTGCAGGCTGGTCGCAAGGCGGCTTTGTTTCGATGTCATTGCTGCAAAAACTTGATGTTATGGGTGTGAAGGTCGATGCCACTGCGACAGCTAGCGCGCCGCTGGATTTATATGCGCTGGTGAGTGGTGCGCTCTACACACCGCAAGCGCATCCTGCGGTCTGGCTGAATAGCATTTTCATCCTTGCCGCCTTCTCCTTCGAAAACTATTACGATTCGCCTGACTTAGCGCGATCCGTGATTGCCGATAAGTACTATACGATGTCAAAAGCAGCTTACGACCGCACGCCGTACACCGGTGCGATCCCGACGGATCTGCATATCCTGCTTCGCCCTGAAATGTACGATCCTCAGGCTTTAAAAGCGTCAGCTTTCGGGAAATTGCTCAGTCAGACCGAAGCCTACAAATGGGATTACCGTTCTGCGGTGCGCAATTATTATGGCGACGCGGATGAAGCCGTTCCGGTAGACGATGCGCGTATGGCAATGACTTATGCAGTGCAGAAGGGTGACTCGATGGTGAAGGCCATTTCCACTGGGGAAACCGATCATCGTGGTACGTTTGCGACAGCGGTGCCGGAATGGAAAAGCTGGTTTGATGGGTTGTCGAAGCAGTAAAACAGTTTGATTGCAGTGGTCAATATGAACTAGAGGGGGCTTTGCCCCCTCAATTTGATCAGGTCATCACCATCGGCCATTCAGGTGGGGTGTGGCTTGAGATCTCAATCATAATGTCTTTAAACGATTCCCAGATAACCGGGAAGTCGGCCAATGTCAGGCCCAATAAACCGGTCGCAAACCACAATGAAGCCGCGATGCCCAGGCCACTGCTGATCGCGGCTAAAAACGCGTAATCAGATTTGCGAAATTGAATATTCAACGTGCTGGCTAAAAACATCAAAACCGCACTGACTAAAGGCCAGCGCATTAGCAAAACGCTGGTTGTGATTGCCGCCATGAATCTGTGCCTCGGAACGAAAATGTAAGAGAATTCCTGTTTCACAGGATTTGTGAACTATATCACAATCGTTCTTTTAATAGCCACTTGAGCAGCACATTTTCTGTTCCGTTTTTTCGATGAACTCAGGTACAAATATTTAGCGGACAGCGTCAGGCGTGATGGCGATAGTCGGTTGGTGTGCGGTCAAACTCACGGCGGAAAACGCGTGAAAAAGTCTGCTGAGACACGTAACCGTAATCCATCGCGATATCGAAAATCGGGCGCTGAGTGTTGCGTAACTCTTTCGCCGCCATCAGTAGTCGGCGCTGACGAATGTATTCACCCAACGTCTGGCGTTTCACGGTACGGAACATCCTTTGTAGATACCATTTTGAATAACCAGATTTTTTTGCCACAGCGTCAATGCTCAGCGGCTGATCAATGTGATCGTCAATCCATTCAGTCAATGTTTGAATAATATCCTGGTGTGCCATAAACCATCCCCATAGCCGGATTTGTTGGCAGCGAGTATAATTCCTCAAGTTAACTTGAGGTAAAGAGCAAAATGGAAAAGAAATCACCGCGCTTTAAATCATTACTGAGTCCGGGCGAAGTGGCGAAGCGTAGCGGCGTCGCCGTGTCTGCGTTGCACTTCTATGAGAGCAAAGGATTAATCAAAAGCGTACGAAATAGCGGCAACCAACGGCGCTACACGCGTGATGTGCTGCGAAACGTGGCGATTATTAAGATTGCCCAGCGCATTGGTATTCCACTGGCGACGATTGGTGAAGAATTTGGTGTGCTGCCTGATGGGCATAAAATTAATAAAAACGACTGGAAAAAGATGTCGTCACAATGGCGTGAAGAGCTGGAGCGGCGCATTCATACATTAACCGCATTGCGGGATGAACTGGATGGCTGCATCGGTTGCGGCTGTTTATCGGGTGCCGATTGTCCATTGCGCAATCCTGGCGATAAACTCGGTGAGCAGGGGACGGGCGCGCGTCTTCTTGAGGATTAACACTGGCGTGAAGCGATGGAATGGCAGGCAAAACTAAAGCGCCCAACTTCGGCGCTTTAGTTTGTTCCCGGTCTTTGTCTTTCGATCTATCCCGCTTTTCGCAAGGAGGGTTTCCCCCGACATCAGCGTCCCTCAATCACACATTCTCAGGAGGTTCCGGATTGCGCTGACAACTTAATTGTAGATCCCTTCGGCCAGGTTTCAAGGTGATTTGCATCTTTTTTGTACAGTTCTAATACTTCACTTTTTGCTCATTTACCTATAGTTAACTCATCTTGTTAAACAGAAGGTTGACTCATGCTTATCGTCCATCACCTCAATAACTCCCGCTCGCAGCGTATTTTATGGATGCTTGAAGAACTGCAAGTGCCGTACCAGATTGTTCGCTATCAGCGCGAACCGACCATGCTGGCACCTGAGTCATTAAAATCTGTGCACCCGTTAGGGAAGTCGCCAGTGGTGGAAGATAACGGCAATATTCTCGCCGAGTCAGGGGCAATCATTGAATATCTGCAAGAAACCTACGATTTAGAAAGCCGCTTCAAACCGATTTCCAGCCAGGAAAAACTGCGTTATCGCTTTTGGCTGCATTACGCCGAAGGATCGTTAATGCCATTGCTAATGATGAAACTGGTTTTCGGTAGCCTGGGAAAAGAGCCTGTTCCGTGGTTACTGCGTCCGGTTGGTAATCTACTGGGGCAAGGTGTGCAAAAGGCCTATCTGAATAAACAGATTATGACCCATGCGCGTTATCTCGAAGATTCGCTACAAAAAAATCCGTGGTTTGCAGGCCAGGCGTTTAGTGCGGCAGATATACAGATGAGTTTCCCGGTTATCGCGCTGCTCTCTCGCGGCGGCATCAACGATTTACCCAATCTCCAGAATTGGCACAGTAAAGTGCAAATGCGCCCTGCCTGGCAGAGAGCAATTCAGCAAGGTGGGCCGTTCGACATCCCTTAATTCCTTCTATCGAAAAATCCTATGAGTCAGGAAAATATATAACCAGTATCTTGCATCATTGTTGCTAAATTGCGCATTGACGATAACGTTTGCGCATGAGGTGGCGATAATTTCGCCTGCTAACGCTTTTTTCCGCAAAAAGCGGCAAAGTTCGGTTGAAAATCCATGTAAGAAGGCCGGATAATCGTTTGCCTTAATTTTGACGCTCAGTTTGTATGCGCGGAGTTAAACGTTTGCTTTTTTTGTGACGCCCCTTTTTTGTCGCAAACGCAGCACAGGGATCAATTCGTATTCTTTAAGAATTTGAACGTTTAATTGGCAGCGGTCTGCCAACCACGCATACCAACGTAATCATAAAAATCTCAGGGGATTTTTCACTATGTCTAATCATTCTCCGCGTGCAACCGGCGGTCTCGATGCCTGGTTCAAAATATCTGCACGTGGCAGTACCGTTCGTCAGGAAGTGGTGGCGGGTTTAACCACTTTCCTCGCGATGGTGTACTCCGTGATCGTCGTGCCGGGCATGCTCGGTAAAGCAGGTTTCCCTCCTGCGGCGGTCTTTGTGGCAACTTGCCTGGTCGCCGGTGTTGGCTCTTTGGTGATGGGCCTGTGGGCAAACCTGCCGCTGGCCATTGGTTGCGCTATTTCACTGACTGCCTTTACCGCATTTAGCCTGGTATTAGGTCAACACATCAGTGTGCCTGTTGCTCTGGGTGCCGTTTTCCTGATGGGTGTGCTGTTCACCATCATCTCTGCAACCGGCATTCGTAGCTGGATTTTGCGTAACTTACCGATGGGTGTTGCGCATGGCACGGGTATTGGTATCGGCTTGTTCCTGCTGCTGATTGCAGCAAACGGAGTCGGCCTGGTTATCAAAAACCCGCTGGATGGCTTGCCCGTTGCACTGGGCCATTTCGCCAGCTTCCCGGTCATCATGTCTTTGATTGGCCTGGCGGTCATCATCGGTCTGGAAAAGCTGAAAGTCCCTGGCGGCATTCTGCTGACCATCATCGGTATTTCTATTTTTGGCCTGATTTTCGATCCAACCGTGCATTTCTCTGGCATCTTCGCGATGCCATCGCTGAAAGATGAAGCGGGCAATTCACTGATTGGTAGCCTGGATATTATGGGCGCGCTGAATCCAGTGGTGTTACCGAGCGTTCTGGCGTTGGTGATGACGGCGGTATTCGATGCAACCGGCACCATCCGTGCTGTCGCGGGCCAGGCAAATCTGCTGGATAAAGACGGTCAAATCATTGATGGCGGTAAAGCACTGACTACCGACTCCCTGAGCTCCGTGTTCTCAGGCCTGGTGGGTGCAGCGCCAGCGGCCGTTTACATCGAGTCTGCGGCAGGTACTGCGGCGGGCGGTAAAACCGGTCTGACAGCCATCACCGTCGGCGTGCTGTTCCTGCTGATTCTGTTCCTTTCTCCGCTCTCTTATCTGGTTCCTGCTTACGCCACCGCTCCGGCGCTGATGTATGTGGGTCTGCTGATGCTGAGCAACGTGGCAAAAATCGACTTCGCTGATTTCGTTGATGCCATGGCTGGCCTGATCACTGCGGTATTCATCGTGCTGACCTGTAACATCGTTACCGGCATCATGATTGGCTTTGCATCGCTGGTCATTGGCCGCGTTGTTTCTGGTGAATGGCGCAAGCTGAACATCGGTACCGTGGCTATTGCAATCGCCTTAGTCGCATTCTATGCAGGCGGTTGGGCAATTTAATTTTACTCGTCATACTTCAAGCTGCAGGGTTGTTGGCTGCACTCGCGAACCCCAGTCACTTACTTTAGTAAGCTCCTGGGGATTCGCTCTCTTGCCGCCTACCTGCAACTCGAATTATTTAGAGCAAAAACTCTGAATACTCCTTTCAAAACCAATCAAATCTTTTCCTGTTTCCTTCCTGTGTAAAAAGTTGTTTTACTATTGGGTATAACAACATCCTGCAAAAAGGGTTTCACAAAACACTGCGACTAAGGAAAGCATGGAAATCTTCTTTACTATTCTCATCATGACCCTTGTGGTTTCGCTCTCTGGTGTGGCTACACGTATGCTGCCGTTCCAGATCCCGCTTCCGTTAATGCAAATTGCGATAGGTGCCGTGCTTGCCTGGCCTCACTTCGGTTTGCATGTTGATTTCAATCCGGAACTCTTTCTGGTGCTGTTTATTCCGCCATTGCTGTTTGCCGATGGCTGGAAAACACCGACCAACGAATTTCTTCGTCACGGGAGGGAAATCATTGGCCTGGCGCTGGTTCTGGTGCTGGTCACTGTGGTCGGCATTGGCTTCCTGATTTACTACCTGGTGCCAGGCATTCCGCTACTTCCGGCATTTGCTCTGGCGGCGGTGCTTTCACCGACCGATGCCGTGGCGCTTTCCGGTATCGTTGGAGAAGGGCGCATTCCTAAGAAAATTATGGGGATATTGCAGGGCGAAGCGCTGATGAACGACGCATCCGGCCTGGTATCGTTAAAAATGGCCGTCGCGGTGGCGGTTGGGTCGATGGTCTTTAGCGTCGGCGGAGCGACCTTCGAGTTCTTCAAAGTGGCGATTGGCGGCCTGCTGGCGGGGATTGCCGTCAGTTGGCTGTACGGAAAATCACTGCGCCTGATGAGCCGCTGGAGCGGTGACGAACCCGCCACGCAAATCCTGCTGCTGTTACTGCTGCCGTTTGCTTCTTACCTGATTGCTGAACACATTGGCGTTTCCGGCATCCTGGCCGCCGTGGCCGCCGGTATGACGATCACCCGTTCTGGTGTGTTGCGCAGTGCTCCACTGGCGATGCGCCTGCGTGCCAATAGCGTCTGGGCGATGCTCGAGTTTGTGTTCAACGGCATGGTGTTCTTGCTGCTGGGCCTGCAATTACCAGACATCATGAAAACGTCGATTGCTGCCGCAAACGCCGATCCGAACGTCGAATTGTGGATGCTATTTGTTGACATCGGGCTTATCTATTTTGCCCTCATCGGCTTACGTTTCTTGTGGCTGTGGACCATGAAACGCCTCAGCTTGCGCTTTATGAAAAAACGCCCGCTGGAGTTCGGTTCCTTTTCCACGCGCGAGCTGTGTATTGCTTCGTTCGCCGGTGTACGCGGGGCAATTACGCTTGCTGGTGTGCTTTCCATCCCGCTGTTACTCGGTAATGGCACGCCATTCCCGGCACGTTATGAGCTTATTTTCTTGTCGGCTGGGGTGATTTTATTCTCGCTGTTAGTCGGGGTGATCATGCTGCCGATTCTGCTGCGCAATGTCGAAGTCCCTGACAAATCGATGGCGCGCCAGGAAGAGCGTATTGCCCGTGCCGCCACGGCTGAAGTGGCGATCACCGCCATTGAGAAAATGGAAGAACGCCTGCAATCTGACGTCAACGAGAACATTGACGATCAGCTGCTCAAAGAGGTGAGCTCACGCGTGATAGGGAACTTGCGCCGCCGTGCTGATGGGCGAAATGATATGGAAAGTAGCGAGCTTGAAGAGAACCTTGAGCGCCGCTTCCGTCTGGCCGCGTTACGTTCCGAACGCGCCGAGCTTTATCATTTACGCGCGACGCAGAAAATCAGCAACGACACTTTAATGAAGCTGCTGCACGATCTCGATTTGCTCGAAGCGCTATTGGTCGAGCAGCAATAATCTTCCCGGTTCCTCTCCCTCAGCAGGGGGAGAGGATGAAGAGCGTTAATTTAAGGCATAGCGCTCAATCGAGATAAGAAAGTACTTATTATAATATTGAGAAAAGAGATGCGTCAGAAATGTAGCCATTCCCTCACAACGCCCTTGTTCATAAGGGTAAGTTACTTCTCCATAATTAGGGTCAAACAATTTTATTTTGCCCTGTTCCTGGCGTATTGCTAATGAGTGTCCACCCCCGGCTCTTTTAATAGACAAATGATAACCAAACCCTTGCTCTATATTATTTAATATTCCAGTGCTGATTTCTTCAGCAGTATTTGTTGGGGAGACTCTATTCTCATTAATAAAATTCACATTATTATTCTTGAGAATAGTATGAAGTACCGTTTTCATCGCCGCCATGTTGCCAATTTTGCTTAATTGCTCCTGGTAATTCACGATGCCACGGACTAAGCCTTTCCCCCTTTCGGCTGCGATATACGGCTTGAATGTCTCCCAGTTTTTACCCGCCATCAGGTATGTTCCCGCCAGTCCCAGACAAACTCCGCCTTCTACACCATATTCAGTCACGTAGCCTTTACTGTCATGATTATTGCCAATCCATGCTCCCTGTCTTTTAGAGGGGTCCGCATGTCCCCATTTATTTTTCACGATATAATCATTTTGACTATAGTGGTTATACTTTCCACCAGTCCGGGAGATCAGTTGTATGGAAGCACTTCTCATGTTAATTCCTTTTATACGATGAATTGTAGTCATTCAGTGTTTTGGCCGATGTTACGTAATTGAAATATCGATTTCTTAAGGTGGATCAATAAAATCTCTATATCAGAGCTTTCTTGTAACAATATAACTACGGACATATAATCCACATTGGATTTTATATCCGTAAATAATTGATGCTATTTACTCTGTTCTAAACCGGCCAAAACTCCTTACAACACGCAATCCACGCCTGCGCACTTTGCGAAATATAAACCCCTTCACGCCAAATCATCGCCAGTTGCCACGTCAAATCGCTGTTTAACGGCAGCCACATCAAGGTGTTTTTATCCAGCTTCTGGCAAATCGTTTCTGGCAAAATCGCAATTCCAACACCCGCTTGTACCATCGCGGCAAGGAAATCCCATTGCCCGCTACGCACCGCGATACGCGGCGTAAATCCATGCTCCTGAAACAGCTGAATGAGCTGGCGGCTCAGGGCGAAATCTTCGTTGTAGATAAGCAGCGGATGCGCGGCAAGTTCAATAGGGTCGATGCTGGTGCGCGTCGTCCACGGGCCAGATCGTGGCACCAGAACGCACAGCGGATTCTGGATCAACGGCAGCGTGGAAAAGGTATGTTCGTCATCAACGGGTAACGCGGTCATGGCTAAATCCAGCTCGCCATTAAGCACCGCCTGTTGCACCGTCAAACCCCCGAATTCGGAAATCTTCAGCTCGACGCCAGGGTAACGCTGGCGGTACAGGCTAATTGGCCCTGCCATCAACATGCCGACCATCGGGGGAATACCAAGGCGCAGTACACCTTTATTGAGATGATTAATATCACCAAGTTCGGCTTCCAACTGGCGAAACTCCGCCAAAATTGCCAAACCGTGCTGATAAACTACCTCACCGGTGTCGGTGAGTAACAGCTTGCGGCCATCGCGAATCAGCAGCGTGCAGCCCAGTTCATCTTCGAGATTGCGCAGCATTTTACTGATGGTCGGCTGAGTGACGAACATCTTCTGGGCAGCGCGGGTAAAACTTTGCTGGCGAACCACCTCAACAAAATAACGCAGTGTCCTGATGTCCATAACTATTCCCGTTGACTATACCTCTGATGATTTTAATTCATTTCTTTCAATGAAGTTGGCTAACTATAATCGCCACCTGATCTTTTTTTGGAGTGTGGCTCTCATGGCCGTGGCGTTACGTGAATTTACGCCAGTTTTTTTTCGCCGTATTCAGGTGCCAGTACAAGTGGCGCTATACGCGGGATTGTTTATTTTTGCCCAACAGTTGGTGGAATGGTGGCATTTGCCGCTGCCTGCGAACCTGGTAGGAATGCTGTTACTGCTGGCGTTAATCGTTTTTCGCGTGGTGCCCCTGAAATGGGTACGGGCAGGTTCTCGCTGGTTGCTGGCTGAAATGTTGTTGTTCTTCGTCCCCGCCGTGGTCGCGGTGGTGAATTACGCCGAACTACTAATGGTCGACGGCTGGCGCATTTTCCTGGTGATTGCTATCAGCACCACGCTGGTACTCGGTACTACTGCGCTGGTGGTGGATAAAGTCTATCGTTTTGAACTGGCGCGAGAAGCCCGCAGGCAGGCACGCGGTGAATAATTTCCAGCTAAGCATGCTGTGTCTGGTTATCACGCTCGGGCTCTATTTTGCGAATAAAAAACTCTATCGCCGTTTCCGAAAGTTGCCATTAATGCCGCTGGTATTAACGCCATTACTGCTGGTGGCGATGCTCATTTTTGGCCACATCTCCTATCAAAATTACATGGGTGAAGCGCACTGGCTATTGTGGCTACTTGGCCCGGCGACCATCGCTTTTGCGGTGCCGGTTTATGACAATCTCAGGGTGATTAAACGCCACTGGATGTCACTCACAGCCGGCGTTATCACCGCAACGGTGGTGGCTGTCACTAGTTCAGTCTGGCTGGCACGCTTATTTACCCTTTCCGACGAAATTCAGCGCAGCCTGGCTGTGCGCTCGATTACCACGCCTTTTGCATTAGCCGCTGCCAAACCGCTTGGCGGGCAACCAGAACTGGTGGCGTTATTTGTGGTGGTGACAGGCGTATTTGGTATGGCTGTGGGAGACGTGTTGTTTTTGCGCCTTGCTATTCGTGAAGGAATGGCAAAGGGTGCTGGTTTTGGTGCAGCGTCACATGGCGCAGGTACCGCTCGCTCCTACGAATTGGGTCCGCAGGAAGGCGTGGTAGCAAGCCTGGTGATGATGTTTTCTGGCGTAGTGATGGTGTTGATCGCACCTTTGGTCGGTTGGCTGATGTTTTAAACACTTTCCCCACTTTGCTTGAGGGAGAGGGCATTACCTCTTTCCCCACTTTGCTTAAGGGAGAGGGCATTACCTCTTTCCTCCCTCTCCCTCAGGGAGAGGGCCGGGGTGAGGGCGGTATGAACGTTATCCCCATCAGTTCTTTCTCAATCTAATGCAATATCATGTTGCTTATCGTTATTTTATTTGGCTATTAACTCAGCAAAGATAATTCTCTTGTTTATTTTTTTCTGACGCGTAGGGAAATAATTTCTTCTGCAGAAGTATTAATCGGGCACTACTGTCACGGGTTATTAATAAAGTTTAATATATCATTAATAAATGGCATGTTGACAGTACAGGTCTTAATGTTTATTCATGAGTGTGCGGACTGAATATTTTTATGGCATCTAAGGTAATTAGA
>NZ_JAHWLU010000013.1:0-66650 GCF_022134725.1 Buttiauxella sp. S19-1 | reverse complement strand
ATATAAATCCATTTGCATCACTGCATTATAATTAGCGGGTTAACTTATTTTTGCAAAATGATTGAACACGGCTCAATTGATGTACTCCTATCCACCCTACAACCGCATTGTGCAAGGCGGATAAGTGAAGATGTCAGCCTTTTAAACGTTATGTTTTTGCTTCCACATAACGTGCAAAATTATCCAGAATAGCCTGCCAACCGCTCTTTTGATGCTCGACGGGATATTGCCCATCAGGATCGAATTCCAGACGAACGTCGACACCCTTATCTGCTGGAGTAAACTCCACCTTCGCTTCACGATCGCCAAACTTATATTCTATTAATTTATGCGGCACGATGCGGGTGTAGACACCTGCAAAATCAAATCCCATGCTGCCGTCTTTGGCTTCCATCCGAAATGAGAATGGCCCGCCTTCCCGAAAATCTACCGCTGCAGTCGGCGTATGCCAGTCCGGTGATGCCGTATTCCACTGTTTGATGGCTTCCGGGTCGATATAAGCCTGCCAAACCTTCTCAACAGGTGCATCTACCTGCGTTTCGACATTTATCTTCATCATTACGCTCTCAGTTAGTGACCAGTGAACAAAAAATATCCTCTAAAGCGTAGTACGTGAATCATGGTCTGGCTGTTCCGACCTCTGGTGACGTGATAGCCAGTCAGCCTGGGCGGTAAAAATAAGGTGACACAACTGCAGTGGAGTGGGATATAATTTCACTTTCGTGTTGAAAAATTGTGACTAACTAATCGTAATTTGATGATTTTAAAGTCATAAAATTAGCAGAAACTATAAGGATTCAAAGCTATGGGTTTTCTTACCGGTAAGCGCATTCTGATCACTGGCGTCGCCAGTAAACTCTCCATTGCCTACGGTATCGCACAGGCGATGCACCGCGAAGGTGCTGAACTGGCTTTCACTTACCAGAATGAAAAACTGAAAGGCCGTGTTGAAGGCTTTGCAGCCGATCTGGGTTCAAGCCTGGTCCTGCCGTGTGACGTGGCTGAAGATGCAAGCATCGATGCAATGTTTGCCGAGCTGGCTAAAACCTGGCCGAAGTTTGACGGTTTCGTTCACTCTATCGGTTTCGCACCAGGCGACCAGTTAGATGGCGACTACGTGAATGCAGTTACCCGTGAAGGCTTCAAAATCGCTCATGACATCAGCTCTTACAGCTTTGTCGCAATGGCAAAAGTATGTCGCGAAATGCTCAATCCAGGTTCTGCTCTGCTGACTCTGTCTTACCTGGGTGCTGAGCGTGCAATCCCTAACTACAACGTTATGGGTCTGGCTAAAGCATCTCTGGAAGCAAACGTGCGCTACATGGCAAACGCGATGGGTCCAGAAGGTGTACGTGTTAACGCCATTTCTGCAGGTCCAATCCGTACTCTGGCAGCATCTGGTATTAAAGATTTCCGTAAAATGCTGTCACATTGCGAAGCGGTTACTCCGATTCGTCGTACTGTGACCATTGAAGATGTGGGTAACTCCGCAGCGTTCCTGTGTTCAGACTTGTCTGCCGGTGTTTCCGGTGAAGTTCTGCACGTTGACGGCGGTTTCAGCATCGCTGCCATGAACGAACTGGAACTGAAAGACTAATTCGGTTCATATGGGGTGGGCTGCCGCCTACCCCATAAACTCCCTCGCCTCCCCCCACTTTACTTCCATATACCTTTCCGATATTTATTATCACCGATCATTCTTTTGTCGCCTCACGTGGTTAAGCCAGGATAAAGCAGCAAATCAGGCCTTCAGGTGTCTTACCCAGGCTTGTAAACTCTTTGACCAAGGAACGACCATGGAACAACGCCGAATCTCTGGCAAAGGCCACTGGTATCATGAAACACAGTCCAGCCGCAGCGACGCCGCCGTATTACCGTTAGTTCCCGAGGCCGCTTACCTCGAAAACCGTTTTTTACTCGATCTAGAATTGAGTACCGAGCAACATGCATCCGAAGCAGCCTGGCTTTCTGTCGCCCTCAAGGGCGCGACATGTTTACTGCCTGAAAACAGCCCTGTCACCCGTTTACACACGCTCAGTTGTTATGACAGGTTGAGCACCGCGCTGACTGTCGCGCAAGTGTATGGCGTACAACGGCTGTGCAATCATTACGCCGCACGCCTTGCACCACAACCCGGGCCAGACTCCTCACGCGAGAGCAATCGCCGCCTGACACAAATTACTCAGTACGCCCGCCAGTTGGCCAGCCAGCCCACCTTGATTGATGATAATTCTCGCCAGCAACTCGATGAAGTCGCTCTATCAGTAAATGACATAGTGACATTTAACCAATTGATTGGGTTTATCGGTTTTCAGGCTCGTGTGATTGCCGTCTTTCAGGCGCTTCAGGGTCTACCTGTGCGTTGGCTTCCTGGGCTTGATACCCAACAAGATGCCAGCGCGAATTTGTTCCTTGATGGCGATAAATCCTGGCAACCTGATTTACCCCCTGTCGAGCAACGTTACGCGAACACGCAACAGCTCGATGTTTTGAACCTGAGCCAGTCACAAAGCGTTTTAAACCCCATTGGCTGGCTGCTGGCGCACGATGCTGAACCACTTTCTGTGCTGAGTCAGCTTATCAGCCTGTTACTCCCGCCCGATGGAGAAATCGGTGACGATCTCGTGCTGGTGAACCTGCTGACGGCACGCATTAATGGAAGCGTCAGTTGCTTTAGTCATGCGACTGCTCATTGGCAGGCAGAAAATGGTTTACCCGAAGCGATACGCAATGGAGAACGGGCGCTACAGGCCTGGAGCCACAATCATCCTCGGGAGCGCGCGATCATACAGGCTGTTCGCGTATTAACTCGAGCACCAGGCAGCTTCAGTGCCGCCCAGCTTCAACCCTTATTTGAACAAGGTTTTAGCAACGATGATGCGTTGCGATTACTGGTGATTTCAGGGCTGTATGGCTGGTTGAATCGACTGAAAATTGGGTTGGGAAATGCCAGCTAGACATTGTATATCCCACGTTTTTACGGCAATCATCGCTTGCCGCAATGAGTGGTTTCGCGTAAAACTGTCAGCCGCTCTTTTGGCCACGAAAACTAAAATACATGTTCCAGGATAACCCGCTGCTCGCGCAGCTTAAACAGCAACTGCATTCCCAAACTCCACGCGTTGAAGGCGTGGTTAAAGGCACGGAAAAAGGCTTTGGCTTCCTCGAAGTGGATTCCCAGAAAAGTTACTTTATTCCGCCTCCGCAGATGAAAAAAGTGATGCACGGTGACCGCGTGAGCGCGGTGATTCATACCGACAAGGACCGCGAAACCGCTGAGCCAGAAGAGCTTATCGAACCGTTCCTCAGCCGGTTTGTTGGCCGTGTACAACGTAAAGACGACCGCCTGTCTATCGTGCCGGATCATCCGTTATTACGTGACGCGATTCAGTGTCGTGCGGATCGTAACGTGACGCATGATTTCCAGAATGGCGACTGGGCCGTGGCTGAAATGAAGCGCCACCCGCTGAAAGGCGATCGCGCTTTTTACGCTGAATTAACGCAGTTCATTACCTTCGGCGACGATCATCTTGCCCCGTGGTGGGTGACACTGTCGCGCCACAATCTGGAACGCGAAGCACCTAACGGTGTGTCGACTGAAATGTTAGATGAAGGCCTGGTGCGTGAAGATTTAACCGCCCTTGATTTCGTCACCATTGATAGCGCCAGCACGGAAGATATGGATGATGCGCTGTACGTTGAAGAACTGGCCGACGGAAAATTGCAACTGACGGTTGCCATTGCTGACCCTACCGCCTGGATTGCTGAAGGCAGCAAGCTTGACGGCATCGCCAAAGTTCGCGCATTCACCAACTACCTGCCGGGCTTTAACATCCCGATGCTGCCACGTGAACTATCTGATGACCTGTGTTCATTACGTGCCAACGTCACGCGCCCGGTTGTTGCTTGCCGCATGGTTATCGCGCAAGACGGCAGTATCGATGAAGGCATTAATTTCTTCGTCGCCACCATCGAATCTAAAGCCAAACTGGCCTATGAAGATGTATCCGACTGGCTGGAAGAAAAAGGCGACTGGCAGCCGCCAGGTGACGCCATTGCCAAACAAATCCGTTTGCTGGAACGCGTTTGTCTAAGCCGCGCTGAATGGCGTCGTACGCATGCACTGGTGTTCAAAGACCGCCCTGATTACCGCTTTGTATTAGGTGAAAAAGGCGAAGTATTGGATATCGTCGCTGAGTCGCGTCGTATTGCGAACCGCATCGTTGAAGAAGCCATGATTGCCGCCAACGTCTGTGCGGCCATTGTATTGCGTGAAAAGCTCGGTTTTGGCGTTTATAACGTCCATACCGGTTTTGACCCAGCTAACATTGATCAGCTCGCAAACATGTTGCAAGGCCACGGTCTGGAAGTTGACGCCCAGGAAGTGCTGACGTTGAACGGCTTCTGTAAACTGCGCCGTGAGCTTGATGCACAACCAACCAGTTTCCTTGATAGCCGTATTCGTCGTTACCAGTCATTTGCTGAAATCAGCACTGAACCTGGTCCGCATTACGGTCTTGGCCTCGAAGCTTACGCCACCTGGACTTCACCGATTCGTAAATACGGCGATATGATCAACCATCGTCTGTTAAAGGCGATCATCAAGGGTGAAACCGCAACGCGTCCGCAAGATGAGATCACGGTACAGATGGCGGAGCGTCGTCGTCTGAACCGTATGGCTGAACGCGATGTCGGCGACTGGTTATATGCGCGCTTCCTGCAAGATAAAGCAGGAACAGACACACGCTTTGCAGCTGAAATCATTGATGTCAGCCGTGGCGGGATGCGTGTACGCCTGATTGAAAACGGCGCGGTAGCCTTCATCCCTGCGCCATTCATTCACTCTGTTCGTGATGAAATGGTGTGCAGCCAGGAGCTTGGTACAGTGCAAATTAAAGGTGAAGTCGCCTTTAAAGTGACTGACGTTATCGATGTAACTATCGCAGAAGTGCGTATGGAAACGCGTAGCGTGATTGCCCGTCCAGCAATTTAAACGCAAGTTTAAAAATCTTCCTAAAAAGCTGAACCTTGTGTTCAGCTTTTTTATTGGAACTTTTCCACCGACAACTGGATTTCGGGAAATAGTAACAATGGGGAAATGATTAGAGTTGTAACACTTTTTTTACTTGCGTTGACTCCCGAAAAACTGCCAATCTAGCGCCGAAGATTCAGATTTCTCACATCTTCTGCAAAAACAATGTCTTTTACAGACAGTTGTCGCTTTGAGATCGGTTTTATATTGCTAATATAAATATCAGACTGACACGATATGTCGGCCCGGTTCAGGAGAGAGCATGAAAGACGATTTGGAGCAGAATCTGCTCTACCGTTATTTAGGGACAACCAGCCCATATTGGCGTTTGCCAACCGACAGCAATGCGCTGCAATTAGCAGCCAGCGAAGATTCAGATGTGAGTCAGGTCATCGCTTTGGATCCCGAACAGGCAGAGCAAATCCGCCAAATGACGGTGATTACCTCAAGCGTAACCATGTCAATTTCTTTGTTTGGCAGCGAAGTTTCTGTCCATCTGGTAGGACGAAAAGTATCAAAAAAGGAGTGGGCTGGTACGGCCTCAGCATGGAATGATACCCCTTCTGTTGCGCGTGATTTAGTACAAGGCCTCTCTTTTGCAGAACAGGTGGTTTCTGAGGCAAACTCGGTGATCGTCATTCTCGACCGATTAGGGAATATTCAGCGCTTCAATCGCCTGAGTGAAGAATATACCGGTCTTAAAGAACAAGATGTCATTGGCCAAAACGTCTTTAAATTATTCATGAGCCGTAGTGAAGCCGCCGCATCCAAACGCAATATTAGCGGTTTCTTTCTCAACGGAAACTCTTACGAAGTCGAACGCTGGATAAAAACCCGCAAAGGACAGCGGCTATTTTTGTTTCGCAATAAATTCGTCCACAGTGGCAGTGGCAAGAACGAAATCTATCTGATTTGTTCTGGTACCGACATTACCGAAGAACGCCGCGCACAAGAACGCCTGCGAGTGCTGGCAAATACCGATACGATTACCGGCCTCCCCAATCGCAATGCCATTAATGACCTCATCACTGCCGCTATCGATAATCGCGGTGAAACTCAGGCTGGCATCGTTTATCTGGACCTCGATAACTTTAAAAAAGTGAACGATGCTTATGGCCATATGTTTGGCGATCAGCTTTTGCAGGCGGTGTCGTTAGCGATTTTGAGTTGTCTTGATGATGGGCAAATTCTGGCCCGCCTTGGGGGTGATGAGTTTATTGTTCTGGCTACTGACACTTCGCAAGCCACTCTGGAAGCGATGTCGTCGCGAATTTTAACCCGCCTGAAGCAACCTTTCCGTATCGGGTTAATTGAAGTTTACACCGGTTGTTCGTTAGGTATTTCACTGGCTCCCCAGCATGGTGAAGACCGGGAAAGCGTTATTCGCAACGCAGATACCGCGATGTATACCGCAAAAGAGAGTGGGCGCGGCAAGTTCTGTGTCTTCTCACCGGAAATGAATCAGCGGGTCTTTGAATACTTGTGGCTCGATACCAATTTACGTAAAGCGCTGGAAAACGATCAGCTGGTTATTCACTACCAGCCGAAAATGACCTGGCGCGGCGAAGTCAGAAGCCTGGAGGCGTTGGTTCGCTGGCAATCGCCAGAGCGTGGTTTGATTCCACCACTGGACTTCATTTCCTATGCAGAAGAGTCCGGTTTGATTGTTCCGCTTGGCCGCTGGGTAATGTTGAGCGTGGTTCAACAGGTGGCGAAATGGCGTGATAAAGGTATCAACTTACGCGTCGCGGTGAACGTGTCTGCACGTCAGTTAGCAGACCAAACAATCTTTAGCGATTTGAAGCAAGCACTCAAAGATCTCAACTTTGAGTACTGCCCTATCGATGTCGAACTCACAGAAAGCTGCTTGATTGAAAACGAAGAGTTAGCCCTTTCGGTGATTCAGCAGTTCAGTCGTCTTGGTGCCCAGGTGCATTTGGATGACTTTGGAACGGGTTATTCCTCGCTTTCTCAACTCGCTCGTTTCCCGATTGATGCCATTAAACTCGACCAAAGTTTCGTGCGCGATATTCATAAGCAATCTGTTTCCCAGTCGCTAGTGCGTGCCATCGTTGCAGTGGCGCAGGCTTTGAATTTGCAGGTGATTGCTGAAGGGGTGGAAAACCAAAAAGAAGATGCCTTTCTGACTAAGAATGGTGTCAACGAACGGCAAGGTTATCTGTTTGCGAAACCCATGCCCGCAGCCGTATTCGAACGTTGGTTAAAACGTTATCAAGCCAGAACTGCACGTTAACTGATTTATCAAACAGATAAGTGCCATATCATCCACCTGATATGGCACTTAATAGTGCAGCATAGTTAGTTTTGGTTAGCCCTTTGAGCAAAAACCTCTTTTGCGGCAAACAGCCCGTTAAGTGCGCATGGGAAACCGGCATACACCGCCATTTGCATCATCACTTCAACAATTTCTTGCTCTGAATTGCCAACATTTAATGCCCCTTGAATATGCACTTTGAGCTGTGGTGTCGCATTGCCAAGCGCTGTCAGTGCTGCAACCACCGCAATCTCTCTGGATTTCAAATCGAGACCTGGGCGTGAGTAAATATCACCGAAGGGGAACTCAATCAGCAGTTTTGCGAAATCTGGTGCAATGTCGCTCAAGCTGTTAATGACATTTTCACCTGCATTTCCATCAACTTCTTTTAATTTTGCAAGACCACGTAAGTAGCGTTCGTTTTCCATTTTTTAATCCTTTCAGTTATGGGATGAACGCACTCTAAATTTTCCGCAGCACAGTATCCAATACCCTTTTTGTGATACCTTTTCGGTATGAATGATGCAATCGATCTGCGACAACTTCGTTATTTTCTGGCAGTGAGTGAAGAACTCAATTTCAGCCGTGCTGCGTTACGCCTGCATATTTCGCAACCGCCTTTAAGCCGACAGATCCGCCAACTGGAAGAGCAGCTTGGCGTACAATTATTTCTACGCAGTAAAACTGGGGTGACACTTACCGAGGCGGGTGCAGCATTTTTGCCGGAAGTAAAACTGACTTTGTTGCAGGCTGAAAAAGCGATTGCGGTTGCCCGTGCGTCGAAAGGTCAGGATGGTGGAAGGTTTGTTATCGGCTACACCACAGTGTTCGAACGCAGCATTATCCCTAATGTAACAAATGAATTGACCCAACGTTTTCCTGACTGGCAAATCCTCTCAAAGGGAAACTATTCCGTTAATCTGATTCGTGAAGTGCAAAATGGCACGATGGATGCCGCGTTCGTTGGTTTGCACTCCGATACCCAAGATCTGGCTGTCGAAAAAATCATAAATGACCCGTTAGTCGTGGCTATACCCCAGCATCATCGACTTGCAGCGAAACGTAGCTTAAGTTTCGACGACCTTCGTGGCGAAGCGATATTCTGGTTCGAAAGGCGTATGAATCCTGGTTTTTATGATCATTGTCAGGCGTTTTTCCAGCGCATCAATTTCAAACTTAATGTGATCCCTGAGCCAGCAGATCATCACATCATGCTGGGGCTAATTGCCGAGGGAAACGGGATCGCGCTAGTTCCTGCATCATTGCAATGTATCAAGCGGCAAGGCGTGGTTTTTCGTAAGTTGAGGGAAGAATCTCATCACCTGACGATGGGCATCGCTGTCGTCTGGTCCAGGGAAAATCAGTCGCCTGTTCTGAAAACGTTTCTTGAACAGGTTCATTGTTCCCCTGAACCGCGCAGCAAAAAGAAGACGCCATTCTGAAGAACAGCGCCAACCAACGGCAGAGCCGTATTACAACACTCTTAAACCTTAACTCGCTTTACGCAATACCGTTGCAGTATGGCGGTTTTGCAACTGCACCAGTCTTTCCATATAAGCAATATCCTTAGCTTCGAGGCAGAATGCGGCATCCACCCAGTCTTCAGTGATATCCATTAATTCCGAACGAGGTAACTGGAGGACACGTTGACGGGCGCGCAACATTGCCCGAACACCATTTAGCTTAGGCTGCAAGGTATCGATAAAGGTTCGCGTCGCAAGGTAACCCTGGCCCGGTTCAAATAATTCATCCACCAGGCCAAATTGCTGATGCCACTCAGCAGTATGTGACTCCCCTTTATAAATCAGCTCCTCAGCCAGTTTCATACCAGAGCGACGCGCAACCAGCGAATACGCTCCCATTCCAGGGAACAGGTTAAAGGCGATTTCCGGGAACCCCATGCGCGCATCCCGTTGTGCCAGGACAAAATGGTGCGCAAGTGCGGCTTCAAACCCGCCTCCTAATGCACTCCCTTCGACCATTGCAAGGCTAATCGCTCCACTATCAAAACCGCGGGAAGCCGCATGGACGCAGTCCACACAAGCGCGAGCATAAGCACGAAGTGCTTCACGACGGCCTTGCTGAATTGATTCAACAAAGAAGCCCAAATCGCCCCCCGTGTTATACATGCCTTGCACCAATGAGCCGGTCACCCAAAAATCAACGACAAAACCCTCCTGCTGCACCAGATACCGCAGGTTCATGATTTCTTCGATTAATTTATGGTTGAAACAAGGGCGAGGTTGAGCTCGTAACATCATCCATACAGTGCGTCGTTCTACTTCATAATAGCCAGACAATTGAGTGAATCGAGTAGTGTCCGTGAACAATTTGCAAGTTGGCTGGTTAATGACTGTCATTATCTTATCCTCATGTTATGAAAGCGCGTTACACGCAGGATCAGACTAATCCACTACTGCATTGGTATGAATGTATTGGAGTATTTAATAATTATTACTTATGTATTATTCGATAATTGATTGATGGATAAGAGTAAAAAAGCGCCTTAGCACCTTCTCTTTTGAGGGCTTTTTTTGCATTATGACGGTAACTTTTTCCCGAAAAACAGGATGCACTATGCCGACAGTGGACCCTCTGCAACTCGCAAAGCGTATTGATACCGTGCTGGATATTTTAGTGGGAGGCGATCATACGTCAGCCATTAATAACCTGGAGATTTTGAAAGCTGAATTGCTACTCATCGCAAATGGTGATGAACAAAAAGAAAGCGACTTAAAAAAGTCGCCCTGGGAGATTTGATCTGCTGCCGGCGAAAACCGGCACAGTTTTACAAGCTCAGTGAACCAAACGCCCCTTGCCAGTCCTTTTCGAATGTTGCAATCGCAGCATTCACCGCAGGTGTTGTCAGCAATTGCTCAGTGACATCAACCGGTAACGTAATCGCTTCACAACCCGCCAACAGGCAAGACATAGCCTGATGCGGCGTACGGAAACTGGCGGCCAGAACTTTCGATTGTGGTGCATGAAGCGTCAGCAATTGCTGTAAGTCCTGCACCATTTGAATACCATCGCCACCCTGCGCATCCAGGCGGTTCACATACGGTGCGACATATTCTGCACCTGCCAGCGCTGCCAGTAAGCCTTGCGCGGCACCATAAACCGCTGTCCCGAGTGTTGGGATGCCCAGTGCTTTTAATTGCTTCATTGCCGCCAGGCCTTCGACTGTGGTTGGAACTTTTACCACCAGACCCGGAACGCGTTTCACCAACAACTCGGCTTCTTTCACCATGTCATCAGCTTGTGCGGCAATGACTTGAGCAAATAATTTGCCTTCGCCACCCAGCGCATCCTGCAACGCGGGCAACACTTCCCAAAGGGAAATGCCCGCTTTAGCTACAATTGATGGGTTGGTAGTCACGCCCTGCAAAGGCAAAACACGCGCTAAGCGTTTCACTGCGGCAACGTCAGCAGTATCTAAATACAGTTCCATAAACTCTCCAGATTTGTCGAATATCTCATTGCTCACATCATAACGTCACTGTCTGTTCCTTTGCTGATCGAAATCAATAAAACTTTCATTCGAAAGTAATCTAATTTACGAACAGAAGATAAAGGCGGACTTATGCTATTTAATATCCAACGTTACTCAACACATGATGGTCCAGGTATCCGCACCGTGGTGTTCCTGAAAGGCTGCTCCTTAGGCTGCCGCTGGTGCCAGAATCCTGAAAGCCGTGCACGCAGTCAAGACGTTCTGTTTGATGAGCGCCTATGTCTTGCAGGCTGTGAGTTATGCCCACAAGCGGCTCCCCACGCTATCAGCCGTGTTGACGACTCGTTGGTTATCGCACGTGAGAAATTGCTGGCTGACGATATGGCCGCACTGGCCGACTGCTGCCCCACTCAAGCATTAAGCGTGTGCGGTGAGACACAGAGTGTTGATGCCATCATGCAGAAAGTCTTACGTGATAAACCGTTCTACGAACGTAGCGGTGGCGGTATTACGCTTTCCGGTGGCGAACCTTTTATACAGCCTGATATTGCTGAGCAACTGCTGCGAAAAAGCAAAGAAGCGGGGATTCATACCGCTGTTGAATCTTGCTTGCATGTACCCTGGAAATATATCGAACCGACGCTCGAACATCTCGATTTGCTGCTCGCGGATCTCAAACATGTTGACGCGAAGCGTTTCAAACAATGGACCGATGGCAGCGCCGAACGCGTGCTGGATAACTTCCGCAAGCTGGCGGCACGCAATGTCGAAATGACGATACGGGTGCCATTAATCCCTGACTTTAATGCTGATGAGCAATCTATTCGTGCCATCTGCGATTTTGCCGCCGATGAAATTGGCGTCAAAGCGATTCACTTTTTGCCTTACCACACTTTAGGTATTAACAAATACAAGCTCCTGAATCTCCCTTATACGGCCGCGCACCAACCGCTTGATGCGCCAGAACTGCTGCAATTTGCTGAGCAGTACGCAAGCCAAAAAGGGATGACCGCCTGGATAAGAGGATAAACCGATGACCCAACTGAATCTGAACACCTTAAGCCAACGCATCAAAGATCATAAAGAAGCGTTGATTCATATCGTTAAGCCGCCGGTTTGTACTGAGCGCGCACAACACTATACGGCGATTTATCAGCAACATCAGGACAAGCCATTACCCGTGCGCCGCGCCCTCGCCCTCGCCCATCACCTTGCTGAACGTACTATCTGGATTAAGCATGATGAGCTGATTGTCGGGAACCAGGCAAGCCATGTGCGCGGTGCACCATTTTTTCCTGAATATACGGTAGGTTGGATCGAAACCGAGATCGATGAACTGGGCGACCGCCCTGGCGCTGGCTTCTCGATTTCAGATGCAGATAAAGCGGTAATGCACGAAATTTGCCCCTGGTGGCGCGGCCAGACGGTACAAGATCGCTGCTACGGAATGTTCACCGATGAGCAAAAAGAGTTGCTGGCAACCGGGATTATCAAAGCCGAAGGCAATATGACCTCTGGCGATGCGCACCTGGCGGTCAACTTCCCGCTGTTGCTGGAACTAGGTATTGATGGTTTACGTGCCAAAGTCGCTGAGCGCCGCTCACGCCTGCATCTCACCGACTGGGAAGATTTGCATAAAGAACAGTTCCTGAAAGCTATCGATATTACGTTTGTCGCGTTAAGCGATCATATTCAGCGTTTTGCGGTGCTTGCTAAAGAATTGGCGGCCAGCGAAAAACGTGTTGCACGCCGTGTCGAGTTACTGGCCATGGCCGAAAACTGCGAGCTGATTGCCCACCAAAAGCCAACCTCGTTCTGGCAGGCTTTGCAATTAAGTTACTTCGTGCAGTTAGTCTTGCAGATTGAATCTAACGGTCACTCCGTTTCGTTTGGTCGCCTGGACCAGTTTCTGTATCCGTGGTATCGCCGCGATGTTGAACTTGAGCAAACTTTGGGCCGTGACCAGGCTATCGAGTTGCTGCAAAGCTGCTGGCTGAAGTTGCTCGAAGTTAACAAGATTCGTTCAGGTTCCCACTCGAAAGCATCTGCTGGTAGCCCGCTATACCAAAACGTGACCATTGGTGGCCAAACGCTAGTAAATGGTGAGGCCGTAGACGCGGTAAACCCACTCTCTTACGCCATTCTTGAATCATGCGGTCAGTTACGTTCAACACAGCCAAACTTGAGTGTGCGCTACCACGCAGGGATGAGTAATGACTTCCTCGACGCTTGCGTGCAGGTGATTCGCTGTGGTTTCGGGATGCCAGCGTTTAACAACGATGAAATCGTCATTGAAGAATTTATCAAACTGGGCGTCAGCCGCGAAGATGCTTATGATTATGCCGCTATCGGCTGCATCGAAACTGCGGTTGGTGGCAAGTGGGGTTATCGTTGCACAGGCATGAGTTTCATTAACTTCGCGCGGGTGATGTTGGCGGCGCTGGAACATGGGCGCGATGCAACCAGCGGTAAAATCTTCCAGCCACAACAACATGCGCTCTCCGCAGGCAACTTCACCCAGTTTGATCAGGTGATGAACGCCTGGGATACACAGATTCGCTATTACACTCAGAAATCCATCGAAATCGAATGTGTTGTTGATACCGTTCTGGAAGAAAATGCCCACGATATTCTTTGCTCTGCACTGGTTGATGACTGTATCGAACGCGGTAAGAGCATTAAGCAAGGCGGCGCTAAGTATGACTGGGTTTCAGGTCTGCAAGTCGGTATCGCCAACCTTGGCAACAGCCTTGCTGCGGTGAAAAAACTGGTGTTCGAACAAGGTGTCATTGGCCAGCAACAATTAGCCGAAGCGCTGGCAAATGATTTTGACGGTTTGACGGGTGAGCAACTGCGCCAACGCCTGATTAACAACGCGCCAAAATATGGTAACGATGAAGACGATGTCGATTTACTGCTGGCGCGCGCTTATCAGACGTACATTGATGAGCTAAAGCAGTATCACAATACTCGTTTTGGTCGCGGCCCTATCGGCGGGACATATTACGCAGGGACCTCTTCAATTTCTGCAAACGTGCCGTTTGGTGCTGCAACCATGGCAACACCAGATGGACGCAAAGCGACAACACCGCTGGCAGAAGGCGCAAGCCCCGCTTCAGGAACCGACCGCCTTGGGCCAACAGCCGTAATCAGTTCAGTGGGCAAATTGCCAACCAGTGAAATTCTGGGCGGTGTGCTACTGAATCAGAAACTGAATCCGGCGACACTGGATAACCCACGTGACCGTGAAAAGTTGATGATTATGCTGCGGACTTTCTTCGAAGAGCATAAAGGCTGGCATGTACAATACAACATTGTTTCCCGTGAAACCCTGTTAGATGCCAAACAACATCCTGATAAGTATCGCGATCTGGTGGTTCGTGTAGCAGGTTATTCTGCTTTCTTTACCGCCTTATCTCCGGACGCTCAGGATGATATTATAGCCCGCACAGAACACACACTTTAATAATCCAGGCGGTGCTTTATGCGCCGCCCAAAATTTGGCTGACATGAATTCCAGACAACAAATTATTTTACAGATGGTGATTGATCAAGGTCGCATGAGTGTGACCGATCTCGCTAAAAAAACCGGAGTCTCAGAAGTGACCATTCGCCAGGATCTCAATCTTCTGGAGAAAAAAAACTATCTGAAGCGTATCCATGGCTATGCCGTTCCATTGGATAGCGAAGACGTTGAAACGCGAATGATGAACAATTATTCGCTTAAACGGCATCTTGCTGATTTTGCAGCGACTTTAGTTAACGATGGCGAAACGATTTTTATCGAGAATGGCAGTTGTAATGCGCTGCTGGCGCGGGCACTGGCCGAGCAGAAAAAAATCACGCTGATTACTGTCAGCAGTTACATTGCTCATCTTCTGAAAGATACCGACTGTGAAGTTGTTTTGCTTGGCGGCATCTACCAGAAAAAAAGCGAAAGTATGGTTGGGCCTCTGACACGTCAATTTATCCAGCAGGTGCACTTCAGCAAAGCGTTCATCGGCATTGACGGTTTCTTGCCTGAAACTGGATTCACCAGCCGCGATATGATGCGTGCCGACGTGGTGAATACCGTGTTGGAAAAAGGCAGTGAAATCATTGTTCTGACAGACAGCACCAAGTTTGGTGCGATGCACCCCTACACGCTGGGGCCGATTTCATGTATCAATCGCGTGATCACTGATGACGGTATTAGCGAAATCACCGGTCAGCAACTGCAAGACACTGGTGTTCAAGTTAATATTGTTAAACAATTTCCCATTACGTAATCACGACGTTTAACTGCCTGCATCCCCCGCGGGCAGTCCTCATATCAGAATTATCCTGCACACCCTTTAAGATTATTTACCTGTTGTAATCCACCGTATAAATTAGAATATTTAACAGCGATATAACAGAACGTGATAATCACTGGCGTTATCTTTTAGGTCTATATCGACATGCAGTTTCACGGTAACTTTCTTTAAGTAGGTTAATTGCCTCTATACTTAAAGTGACTTATTTCCGTGAATCAATAATTCAGGAGAGAGTATTATGACCTTAAATAACAAAAAAATTGCTGCCGTTGCTGTGGCCTTGACCGTTGCGATGTCTTTGAGCGCCTGTTCTAACTGGTCTACACGTGACCGTAACACTGCGATTGGTGCCGGTGCAGGTGCTGTAGGTGGCGCGGTCTTAACCGATGGTAGTGCATTGGGTACCTTAGGTGGTGCGGCGGTTGGTGGTATTATTGGCCATCAGGTGAGTAAATAATTTTTGCTGCCAGCAAAAGCGTAAACGCTTTAATAATTATAAAAGCTATAATATTCAGGTCTGACTCCCGGCAGTCATAATAAAAGGCCACGGTAATTTTACCGTGGCCTAATTATTTTAGATTTCGATAGGTGAATCAACCGCCTGCTAATTTCACCTTCATACCTTTAGCTTCAAGCAGTGATTTAATCAGGTCGCGTTTGTCACCCTGAATTTCAATCACTCCATCCTTTAGCGAACCACCGCAACCACATTTCTTTTTAAGTTCTGCCGCTAAAGTCGCTAATTGCGCATCATCCATATCAATACCGGTTACCAGGCAAACACCTTTGCCTTTTCGCCCGCTGGTCTGACGTTGGATGCGCACCACACCATCCCCTTTTGGGCGGATGGTCGCGGCTTTAGGCTCATCAATACGTCCAGATTCTGTGGAATACACTAAACGGCTGTTATCGTCTTTCATCACGCCCCCTGCTGTAAAGAGGCCCGGATATCACGCAGAGTTTGAGCAGGATCTGTCGATTGGGTGATCGGGCGTCCAATAACCATGAAATCTACACCTGCAATCTGCGCTTGCTGTGGTGTCATAATGCGGCGTTGGTCGCCTGCATCACTACCAGCCGGACGAATTCCTGGGGTGACCAGTTTGAAGTCTTGACCCAGTTCACTTTTAAAACGCACAGCTTCTTGTGCGGAACAAACCACACCATCCAAACCACAATTCTGTGTCAATCGAGCCAGACGTTCTGCGTATTCAGCAGGCGTGGCCGTAATCCCGAGATCGGCCAAATCGTTGGCTTCCATGCTGGTCAACACGGTTACTGCAATCAGCAACGGAGCATCGTTACCAAATGGCAACAAAGCTTCACGAGCAGCACTCATCATGCGCGCCCCACCACTGGCATGAACGTTTACCATCCATACGCCAAGCTCGGCTGCGGCAGCAACTGCACGAGCTGTGGTATTTGGGATATCGTGGAATTTCAAATCGAGGAACACATCAAAGCCACGTTGCTGGATGTCTCGCACCAGTTGTGGCCCAAACAGAGTAAACATCTCCTTGCCCACTTTCAGGCGGCAATCGCGCGGGTCGATACGGTCAATGAAAGCTAAAGCTTTATCACGATTATCGTAATCAAGTGCGACGACAATAGGAGAATCAGTGGCAACACGGGAGGAGGAGGATGCAGTTGAATTCATGGCTAAACCTTCTGATGTTGGGCAGCAATGCGGCGCAAGAGATAAACGGCAAGCATTCTACCCGCGGGAGACACAAAATTACAGTTGCCATTGCACCTTGCAAGGCACAAACGACACGGTGTTGATGTGAGGATACCAGGATTAACTATTAGTATGTTGTAACTAAAGTATGGTGTTTTTTTATAGATGGGCAATAACTAACCGTTATTGCCCATCTAACCCCCGAATAGGTTTAATCGTCGACCAGGCACGGCAAGACGGACAATGCCAGTACAGCGTGAAAGCGGTAAAACCGCATTTTTGGCAGCGATAGCGTGGTTTGGTACGCACTTGTTCGCCAACCATATCACGTAGCACCATCAGGCTCTCTTTAGCACGCCCTTCTTCCGCTTCCTGCAAGTGATAGTCCATCAACCGATGGAACAGACGCATGGTCGGATGACGCTGGAGTTGGCGGTTGATATAAACCTGCGCGACTTCAGAACCTTCTTTTTGCTCAAGGATCTCAGCAAGCATCAGTTCAGCACCTGCCCCGGTATTTTCTTCAACACAACGTTTTAAGAACGCTTCCCACTCTGGTCGTTTGTCTAACTGTTGATAGCAAGTTTGCAACATTTCGAGAGTTTCGCTGACTAACTCGCTGTCTTGATCGATAACACGTTGTAGCGATTCCACGGCTTTAGCGTATTCATTACGAGCCATGAAGATACGGCCCATCATGATTGAAATACGCGCGCAGTTTTTATCGGCTGCGGCCCCTTTTTTTAGCAATGACATGGCACGTTCCAGGTCATCACTGGCAATCAACTGCAACGCTTGTTCACAATAGAAATGGGCAATTTCGGTGCGTTGCTTATCTTTACCAAGCTTAACCAGGCGCTCTGCTACATCAATGGCTTTTTGCCAGTCACTGGTAGCCTGGTGGATAAGCAGCAATTGCTGTAGTGCACCAATGCGGAAATCAGTTTCATCAATCAGTTGCGCGAACATATCTTCGGCACGGTCGTACAGACCAGCGGCCATATAGTCACGGCCCAACTGTTGTACAGCCAGCAAGCGCTGATCGTAAGTTAACGAGGCACTTTCCATTAATGATTGGTGGATTCGAATGGCGCGGTCAACTTCACCACGAGAACGGAACAAGTTACCCAGCGTGAGGTGAGCTTCAACAGTGCTGGTATCCTCTTTAAGCATATCGAGAAATAAATCGACAGCTTTATCTTGCTGGTTCGACAGCAAGAAGTTAACCCCCGCCACATAGTCACGCGACAGGCGGTTAGCTTCTTGTTGCTTATCTTGATGCGCGCTTCTGCGCCCCATATACCAACCGTAAGCGGCGGCAATAGGCAAGAGCAGAAACAACAATTCCAGCATGGCAGGTTATTCCTTCACAGCCGGTACCGCCGCTGCTATGGCGTCAGAATCCGTGGTAATTTGCTGCTCAAGGCGTTTGATCTTGCGATCGGCGCGTGTCAGCGAAACACGCAAACGCAGCCAAAACAGGCCACAAATAATCCAACCCAGTAAAAAACCCGCAGCAAAAAGGGTCGCCAGTAATGTGGAGACTCGATATTCGCCTTGTGCCAGCAGATAGTTAAAAGTAACAACCTGATCGTTTTGTGCGCCCAAAGTGACTGAAATCACAAAAATCGCTAGCACCAGTAAGAAAATGAATAAATATTTCACATTACTTCCCGTCATGTGGTCTTACGCGACTATCACCATTAACATTCGAGTGGCTGGCCGGCGGCAAGAAAACTTATCACGATGAGCTTACATTCGTAAGTCATCCGGTAAGTGAGTGCAACCAACATCCGCGCAGCTCGAAGGTTGATGGAGATACATTAAGCGCTAATGTTTTTCCAACTATATAAACTACCATTTCCCGGTTCTTCGTGGAATCCATTGAGCGCGTTCAATTCATAAGAAATGGGGGTTAAATCAATAATCTCAAGGCTCGGCATCCCGTTCGGCTATTTCGTCAGCTTCTTGCGGCGGCGGCGATAATGGTCCGCACAATTTCTGAGCAAGCAAGGTTGCCAGTGTTATCAGCACCCAAGAGATAAGTGTGGCAACGACTAAGTCACGGGGCCAGTGCATTCCGAGCACTAATCGACTGCCCATCACCCCCGTCGCCCAAACCAACAGTAAAGCGATGGTCCAGGTTCTTCGGCGGGGCCACAGTAGCCCTACTCCCAATAATGCCCAACTTGCCGCAAACATGGTATGCCCTGACGGGAAAGCAAAACCGGTCTCTTTTTGCCAGTGTTGGCGTAACCATTCTGGTAATTCTTGCTGCGATTTAAGCTGATTTTTTACCAACTCGCTACGCTGTTTACGTTTTAAATTGTAGAACTCATCTGTCGGAATATGTTGTGTTTTTTCAAGCCATACCACGAAAGGACGAGGTTCCTGCACTTTGTCTTTGATGACAGATTTAACGCCCTGCCCAATAAGAATAGCGGCTCCGAGAATCGCAAACAGCATCAGCGCGGCTTTTAGGCGAAACCTTAGGCACCATAAAAACCAGCCACATAGCAAAACATGGGTAATGATGCCCCAGGGTTGGGTGACGGTCTCCGTGACCCAATACATCATTTTCAACCAACTACCTTGCCCGCCAGGAACCCACTGCCAACCAGAGATCCACACGGCTAAAGGCATCACCAACAGTAATCCAGCACCCATTGTTGTTCGTTTTGCTATCGCTCGCATTGCTTATCCTTATGCTATTTGAATCTCAAGGATACCCGATAAACAGCATCGAAGGGAAAGCGGGAAGTCTTACATAGGGTAAAACCAGGAGTCTGCCCAGTCTATTAGGCGAAGTGGTCGGCGTTGTGGCAAACTAAGCAGTAGTAATTAAACAAGCCAGTCAGCTGGCAGGCACCGTAAGTGCCACTATAAGTACCTGGAGAATCACATGCAGCTTAAACGTGTGGCAGAAGCCAAACTGCCAACCCCATGGGGCGATTTCCTGATGGTGGGCTTTGAAGAATTGGCAACCGGGCAAGATCATGTTGCTCTGGTTTTTGGTGATATAACCGGAAATGATTCTGTTCTGGCGCGTGTACATTCAGAGTGTCTGACGGGCGATGCCCTATTCAGCCTGCGCTGTGACTGTGGTTTTCAGCTTGAAGCTGCATTAACCCATATCGCCGAAGAAGGCCGTGGTGTGTTGTTGTATCACCGCCAGGAAGGTCGCAATATTGGTCTGCTTAATAAAATCCGCGCTTATGCTTTACAAGATAAAGGCTACGATACCGTGGAAGCTAACCATCAGCTTGGTTTTGCCGCTGATGAACGTGACTTCACGCTATGCGCCGATATGTTTAAGTTATTAGGTGTCGATGCAGTTCGTTTGCTGACCAATAACCCGCGCAAAGTAGAAATTCTCAGCGAAGCAGGGATTAATATTGTGGAACGTGTGCCGCTCATCGTGGGCCGTAACCCTAAGAACGCACATTATCTGGATACTAAAGCCGCTAAAATGGGCCACTTGCTGTCTGAAGATTAAGTTATTTTCTCCCCCATCGCTGGGGGAGAATTCTGGCTAGTTCAGCATGTTACGAATCACATAATGCAGGATGCCGTCATTTTTGAAGTACGTCAGTTCATTACCGGTATCAATTCGGCAGCGACATTCAACCACCTCTTTTCTTCCATCCGCAAACGTCAATGATACAGGAACCGAAACGCCCGGCGTAAGGTCGTTCAGGCCACTAATATCAACAAACTCCTCGCCAGTCAGCCCTAACGTTTTGCGCGTCACACCGTCTGGAAACTCCAGAGGAAGAATGCCCATACCAATCAGGTTGGAGCGGTGAATACGCTCGAATGACTCCGCTATCACCACTCTTACACCGAGCAACCGTGGCCCTTTAGCCGCCCAGTCGCGGCTGGATCCCGAACCATATTCTTTACCGGCAAACACGGCTAACGGAATACCTTTATCGCGATAACGCATCGCCGCATCATAAATCGAAATAACTTCATCACCTGGTAGCAAGCGAGTCATGCCGCCTTCTACTCCAGGCACCATTTCATTGCGAATACGGATGTTGGCAAAAGTCCCGCGCATCATCACTTCATGGTTACCACGGCGTGAACCGTAGGAGTTAAATTCTTTACGTTCAACCCCATGATTCTGCAAATAACGCCCCGCTGGGCTATCAGGCTTAATGCTCCCTGCCGGAGAAATATGGTCAGTGGTAACAGAGTCTCCCAGCATGGCCAACACGCGCGCACCATGAATATCTTGCAGCGGTTTAGGTGTGGCTTCCATATCATCAAAGAATGGTGACAAGCGGATGTAGGTAGAATCACTCTGCCAGCCGTAAGTATCTGAGTGAGCGACTTCAATATTGCGCCATTCCGGCGTACCCTCGAACACTTCCGCGTATTCTTTGTGGAACATTTCTGTCGAAACTTGCGCGACTGCGCGGGCAATTTCCAGACTGCTCGGCCAAATATCTTTGAGATAAACCGGATCGCCTTTTTTATCATGCCCCAGCGGATCGGTTGTCAGGTTCACATTCATGTTCCCGGCCAGAGCATAAGCCACCACCAGCGGCGGTGAAGCCAGCCAGTTGGTTTTCACCAAAGGATGAATGCGCCCTTCGAAATTACGGTTCCCCGAAAGCACGGCCCCAACGGTAAGATCGCCCTTCTTGATTGCTTGTTCAATCGGATCGGGTAACGGACCGGAGTTACCAATGCACGTGGTGCAACCATAACCCACCAAATTAAAGCCTAAGGCGTTGAGATACGGCGTTAGCCCAGCTTTGGCCAGATAGTCAGAAACGACTTTAGAACCCGGAGCCAAAGAAGCTTTCACCCACGGTTGGCGTTTCAACCCTAAGGTCACTGCTTTTTTAGCCAGTAGCCCCGCGGCCATTAATACACTTGGGTTGGAGGTGTTAGTACAGGAGGTAATGGCTGAAATCACGACCGCACCGTCGGGTAATTGGTACTCACGCCCGTCCATGGTGTAGTCAACTGGAGCACGATCTTTATGAGAGGTGTTCACTTCCAGTTCGTTGCTGGCATTAAACGCTTTAGGAACATCGCCTAACGGCACGCGATCCTGTGGCCGTTTCGGCCCAGCCAGACTTGCTTCTACCTCGTCCATATCCAGTGCCAGTGTGCTGGTAAATACCGGTTCATCGCCAGTATTTCGCCACATCCCCTGCACCTTCGCATAGGCTTCTACCAGCGCGATTTGCTCCTCGCTGCGTCCACTCAGGCGCATGTAATCCAGTGTCACCGCATCAATCGGGAAGAAACCACACGTCGCGCCATATTCTGGCGCCATATTGGCAATGGTCGCACGATCGGCCAGTGGTAAAGTGTCGAGGCCGTCGCCATAAAATTCGACAAACTTGCCAACCACTCCGTGCTTACGCAGCATTTGTGTGACGGTCAATACCAGGTCTGTTGCGGTGATACCTTCACGCAATTTGCCATCAAGTTTAAAGCCGACGACATCCGGGATAAGCATGGAAACCGGCTGGCCTAACATGGCAGCCTCAGCTTCAATACCACCGACACCCCAGCCCAAAACGCCAAGGCCATTAATCATCGTGGTGTGGGAATCGGTGCCGACCAGCGTGTCAGGATAGGCAACCAACTCATTGCCCTGCATTTCGCTCCACACCGCTTTACCCAGATATTCGAGATTAACCTGGTGGCAAATCCCGGTTCCCGGTGGCACCACGCTAAAGCGACTGAATGCCTGCTGCCCCCAACGCAGGAAAACGTAACGCTCGTGGTTACGCTCCATTTCGAGGCGCACGTTTTCCTCGAAAGCTTCGTCATTACCGAAATGGTCAACCGTTACCGAGTGGTCGATAACCAGATCAACTGGGGACAGAGGATTGACTTTGGCGACATCGCCACCAAGACGTTTTACCGCCTCGCGCATCGCGGCCAAATCCACAACGGCGGGAACACCGGTAAAATCTTGCATTAGTACACGTGCGGGACGATAAGCTATTTCACGATCGGCATGGGCATTTTTCAGCCAACCTGCCAGGGCATGAATATCGTCCTGAGTAACGGAGTTTTCATCCTGCCAGCGCAACAGGTTTTCAAGCAGAACTTTTAACGACTTGGGTAAACGGGTGATATCCCCAAGTTCCTTTGCAGCCAGTGGCAAACTGTAATAATGATAGGTTTTATTCAGCGCCTGTAGAGTGTCCTTACTGGCCTCGCGTAGGGTTAACGACATAGCTCCTCCTTAAATTTCTTAGGATAGCGGTATCCCGGATGAATATCAGGGACAGTATTAAAGATAACACAAAGATGTCGTAACGATTTGATAACAACCCGAATTGATAAATCAGAAGGTGTAAAGGGAAAGGAAGAGTGAATCAGCGCCCCGGCAGAGAACCAGGGCACAAGCAAGAAAGTGTTACTGAGTCAGCATCCAGACCATTTGCGCCCAAAAGGCTAACGAAACGGTAAATGCGGTGAACCATGACCAGTACTTGACGCTACAGTGAGTATTCATAAGCCGCTCTCTTTATTTTAGTAAACACTGTGACTGAATAATTAATCAGTCGATTTGAATATTGCTGTGTGTAGTGATTACTTAAAGAGTGTGCTCTTAATCACGCTTAATTATAAAGTGTGACTGACAGCAAGTTAAATAAAGGTAAATGAGAATTATATTTATTGTTTAATATGTTCGTCTGTTGAAAACAGATCGATAAAGTCTTTTTGTTGTTGCGTCAGTTGCCACGATTCTGGCACCTGAGCTTTTCCAGGTTTCGCTTCTTGTTGTGGTTTGTCATCTTTCTGACGCACCGTTTTCTGCGCTTGTGTTTGAGCAAAGGAAGTCATTGTTACCCCCAAAAATGCCATGCAGCCACTGCAACGACTAGCCAAAACAAACCTGAGACCAGAAACACCGCCATCCAGGCTTTACGTTTCAGCCCTGATTCCCTTTGCGGTTCTTCACTTCCAGAAGGCATTGCTAACCTCATACAATCGGCACCACTTATCATATAAACTCAAACAATCGGTATAATTAATCGCTGACTGGGATTAATCCTAAAGAAACTCTAGTACAAAAGCCAGAGAAATTGCTCCCCGATTGCAGGAAAAGATTTAATCTTTTGACCTCAAATAAATAATTGAAACATTAAATTTGCATGGCGGTAAATTATTATCTACGGTTGTCTCTTAATTGAGACAGATTAACCACTTACATCTTATGGTTAATAAAAATCTGGCGGGATATTAATTATCAGGCGGGTTGAAACATATTCTTAAGTGCAACTGAGAAGAGGTATCTTTCCCTATGGAAAAGATACCTTGGGATATTATTTTGCGGGTAACTTAATATCTTTGAACATCGCCTCAATATCTTCGTTTGAACGTAATGCGACCGCAGTATCGACAACATCGCGAGTCAGATGTGGTGCGAAACGCTGAATAAAATCATACATGTAACTACGTAAGAACGTGCTGCGGCGGAAACCAATTTTGGTCGTGCTGTGGCTGAATACGCCCTGTGCTTCAATACGGACCAGATCCGGGTCAGAGACAGGATCAACCGCCATACTGGCTATCACGCCCACACCTAACCCCAACCTTACATAAGTTTTAATCACGTCAGCATCTGTTGCGGTAAACACAATACGCGGCGTCAAACCTGCACGATTAAATGCGGTATCCAGCTCGGAGCGCCCAGTAAAACCAAAGGTGTAAGTGACCAACGGATATTGCGCCAGCTCTTCGATAGAGACAGACTCTTTCGATGCTAACGGATGATCTGGGGTGACAACGATCGAACGGTTCCAGTGATAGCACGGCAGCATCACCAAATCATCGTAAAGGTGTAATGCTTCGGTTGCTATCGCAAAATCAGCATTCCCCTTGGAAACCGCTTCCGCAATTTGCGTTGGCGAGCCCTGGTGCATGTGAAGCGATACTCGCGGATAGCGTTCAATAAAGCCTTTGATCACATTCGGCAGCGCGTAACGCGCTTGTGTATGCGTCGTGGCGACGTACAAAGAACCTTTATCAGGCCAGGTGTGCTCACCCGCAACCGATTTAATCGCATCGACTTTCGACAGCACTTCACGGGCGATACGGATAATCTCTTGTCCCGCAGGCGTCACCTGCGTCAGGTGCTTGCCGCTACGAGCAAAGATCTGAATCCCCAGTTCATCTTCCAACATCCGAACTTGTTTACTGATCCCCGGCTGAGAAGTATAAAGCCCTTCGGCCGTCGAAGAGACGTTGAGGTTGTGGTTGACCACCTCGACGATATAACGAAGTTGCTGTAGTTTCATGGTGTTCCATCCGCAGTAAAAGCAGCCCCGATATGAACAGCGACGGGGATTCAGACGTGGTGAAATTTTCTTAAGCCACTATATCAGTTATATCTTCTATGTATAGTTTGAAAGAAAAAATAATAATAAGGTTATATACGCAGATATAAAAAAGCCGGAGCACAGGCCCCGGCTTTCAATGTTAAAGAGAGTTACTTCTTCCCTTCAACCCACTTACCATCCACAAAGAACGCAGACCAACCGGTCGCTTTGCCTTCTTTCTCGGAGGAAACATATTGCTGCTTCGTCTTACGGCTAAAACGAACAACGGCTTTATTGCCATCAGCGTCTTGCTGTGGTGCATCAGCCAGATAACGCAGTTTTTCTGGCAGACGGTCACGGAAGCGATACAGTTCTTCAACCAGTGGCGCACGTGTTTCACGAGATTTCGGGAAAGTGTTTGCCGCAAGGAAAACACCGGCCGCGCCATCACGCAGTACAAAGTACGCGTCTGATTTCTCACAAGGCAACTCTGGTAATGGAACCGGATCTTCCTTCGGTGGAGCCACATCGCCATTACGCAGGATCTTACGGGTATTTTTACAATCGTCGTTAGTACAAGCCATGTACTTACCAAAACGCCCCATTTTCAGGTGCATTTCAGAACCACATTTCTCACACTCAACAATTGGACCGTCATAACCTTTGATGCGGAACTCACCCTCTTCGATTTCGTAGCCATCACAAGTTGGGTTGTTACCACAAACATGTAACTTACGTTTCGGATCGATGAGATAGCTGTCCATTGCGGTGCCGCATTTAGCACAACGACGTTTCGCACGCAGCGCATTGGTTTCCGCATCATCCCCTTCGAGGACGTTGAGGACTTCATTTTCCGGCACCAGGTTAATGGTGGTTTTGCAACGCTCTTTGACGGGCAACGCGTAACCTGAGCAACCTAAGAACACACCAGTACTGGCGGTACGGATACCCATTTGACGACTACACGTTGGGCAATCGATACTGGTCAGAACCATTTGGTTTGGACGCATGCCGCCTTCTTCCGGATCCAGTTCAGCTTTACCCAACTGTTCACTGAAATCACTGAAGAAGTTATCCAACACCCCTTTCCACTCGGCCTGATTGTTAGCGACCTGGTCGAGGCTGCTTTCCATTTGCGCGGTGAAATCGTAGTTCATCAACTCGCGGAAGTTTTCTTCCAGGCGGTCGGTAACAATTTCACCCATTTTCTCCGCATAGAAACGGCGGTTTTCCACACGCACATAACCACGATCCTGGATGGTGGAAATGATAGATGCGTAGGTAGACGGACGGCCAATGCCACGTTTTTCCAGCTCTTTAACCAACGAGGCTTCACTAAAGCGCGCCGGTGGTTTGGTAAAGTGCTGTCCAGGGATGACTTCTACAAGCGCCAGTTCATCACCCTGCTCAACAGCAGGCAATGTGCGGTCTTCGTCGCCCTTGCGCAGCGCAGGCATTACTTTCGTCCAGCCATCAAAACGCAGCGTGCGACCACGCGTTTTAAGACGGAAATCACCCGCTTGCACCGTTAGGGTGGTGGAGTCGTATTGTGCAGGAGTCATCTGACACGCTACAAACTGACGCCAGATCAACTGGTAGAGTTTTTGCGCGTCAGCTTCCATATCTTTAAGCGACTCAGCAACCACACTCACGTCAGAAGGACGAATCGCTTCGTGCGCTTCTTGCGAGTTTTCTTTGCTGGAATACTGGTTTGCAGCGGCTGGAAGATATTTCTTACCGAAACTCTCTTCGATATAGCCACGCACCATGCCCACGGCATCCTGGCTCAAGTTGGTTGAGTCGGTACGCATGTAAGTAATGTGACCCGCTTCATACAGACGCTGAGCCATCATCATGGTTTTCTTCACACCAAAACCAAGACGGGTACTTGCGGCTTGCTGCAACGTGGATGTGATAAACGGCGCACCAGGCTTACTGCTGGTTGGTTTATCTTCACGCTCAAGCACTGAGTAACGTGCTTTTTCCAACTCGCTAACCGCAGACATGGTCTGCTCGCGGTTAACCGGGCGGAACGGTTTGTCTTTATGGTGGCTGACCTGAACCGGCAGACTGTCACCTTTCGGCGTCGTCAGATTCGCGTCAACTTCCCAATATTCTTCTGGCACAAACGCTTTAATTTCGCGTTCGCGGTCAACAACCAGACGTACAGCAACAGACTGTACGCGGCCGGCAGACAGGCCACGGGCAATTTTCTTCCACAGCAGCGGCGACACCATATAACCCACAACACGGTCCATAAAGCGACGCGCTTGCTGTGCGTTAACACGGTCGATATTCAGTTCGCCCGGCTTTTCAAACGCCTGTTGAATGGCGTTTTTAGTAATTTCGTTAAACACCACGCGGCTATAACGCGTGTCATCACCACCGATAACTTCCCGCAGGTGCCATGCAATGGCTTCCCCTTCGCGGTCAAGGTCGGTTGCGAGATAGATATGGTCTGCTTTTTCAGCCAGTGATTTCAGTTCTGAAACCACTTTTTCTTTACCAGGCAGCACTTCATATTGTGCTTCCCAGTTGTGCCAGGGATCGACACCCATACGATTTACGAGCGCGCCGCGTTCATCCTTTTTGACCTTTTTGGTCCCTTTGGTGGAGGCGGAGTCAGCGCTCTTCTTGGTGGTTGATCCACTGGTCGGCAAATCACGGATATGACCTACGCTGGACTTAACCACGTAGTCATTGCCGAGATATTTGTTGATCGTTTTGGCTTTTGCCGGGGACTCAACGATGACGAGAGCTTTACCCATATTCACCTTACCTAATGTAATTCTTCCAGGAACGTCGCACGTTACTTTCACCTTCCACTGGCGACTCGCTTTTCTATATTGCGACAGCGTCAATGGATATCAACTCTTTTTTCATCACCAGCCTGATTGAGCTAAATGCGCAGGTGATTGAGATAGCGAGTCTTTCGCATCGGTGACATAGCACGACGGAAGTTTGGTTGAATGTCAAGCAATTCCGTTGCCAGATTTGCGAAAGCGTCACACTCTACCTGATAAAATGAGTTAAGCAACTTTATTAGCATGCAGCAGCGTTTCCTGCCAGAACAGTAAACGGATTAAATCACCCTGGGTTTACTCAGGAATATTGCCCTTTGCAGTATAGCGGAAGTACACTACTGCCAGTTTTTAAAGGAGGAAATAATGAAACCAACCACTCAACCTATCGATAAACAATCACTACTCGTTGAAGCCAACAAAGTCATCCGCGCACATGAAGACTTCATGCACGGAATGGAAGCAACGGACGTAGAGCAAAAAAACGGGGTGCTGGTGTTCAAAGGTGAATACTTCCTTGATGAGCAAGGCTTACCTACCGGGAAAAGCACCGCGATTTTTAATATGTTTAAGCATCTTGCGCATGTGTTTGCAGATAAATATCACCTGCAAGACTAATGAAAAAAACGAGGCCAAATGGCCTCGTTTTCATTTAATGTTGTTCAGCCAAAACTGGCTTACAGCAATGGTTTTTCACCGCGCTGCCACCAGCGCATCAGCAGGTTATCAACGCTATTTGCCGCACTGCCGGTAAATCTGTCCATCATTTTCTTGCGGCGCGTATAGTGAACATTAATCACTTCATGATTTTTCATCAGATTGATCAGTAAATCGTCGCTGGTGCTTACTGCATCAATCAAGCCTTTTTCCAGTGCTTGCGTACCGTACCAGTGCTCACCTGTCGCCACCGAATCGATATCAAGTGTCGGGCGCATGTCATGAACAAACTGCTTAAATAGCAGGTGAGTTTCATTGAGGTCTTCGCGGAATTTCTCACGCCCCTGCTCGGTGTTTTCACCAAACAACGTCAAGGTGCGCTTGTATTGCCCTGCGGTATGCAGCTCAACATCTATATCATTACGTTTTAACAGGCGATGGAAGTTAGGCACCTGCGCGACTACACCAATCGAGCCAATAATAGAAAACGGTGCTGCGACAATTTTGTCTGCCACACAAGCCATCATATAGCCACCGCTGGCAGCGACTTTATCCACTGCGACCGTCAGACGGACTTTGTTGTCACGCAGGCGCTGCAATTGCGAAGCAGCCAGGCCATAACCATGCACGACTCCGCCTGGGCTCTCCAGGCGCAGTAGAACTTCATCCTCAGGTTTGACGACCGCTAATACCGCTGTTATCTCTTCACGAAGCGAAGTCACTTCGTGGGCATCCATACTTCCTTTAAAATCCAATACATAAAGTGTTGGTTTATCAGAAATAACCTTTTCACCCCGTTTAGCACGCGCTTTAGCTTGTTTTGCTTCCAGCTTATGTTTTTTCTTCTCTGCTTTATGCCAGATTTTTTGCTGGTGATGGTCAAGCCTTGCCACCTGCATTTCTTCCTGCATTTCCTGATATTGTTCACTTAAATTGGTGAGATGTAATTCCCCACGCTGATGTCTTTTACGCCCTGCCACATTCACGATAATGGTGACAAGAATGCCAATAGCCGCAACGACAGTGACGATTTTCGCCAAAAACAGCCCATAGTTTGCAATTAGATCCACACTTTCCGCCTTCCGTTCAGAGCATTAAATACCTGTCGCCCAGTGTAACCGAGCACTGATTCTACGTCTGCAACCAACTATAAATGCTGCGAGATGCATTCCTGAACGGCTTTAGTAAAAGGAAACTTTTGCAAAATGTTAATCAAAGGTATTGTCTCCTGTTGCCTGATTGAAATAACCGCCTCTTTCAGGCATAAAGCCTGAAGGCCAAATAAACCCAGGCATTTCTGAGAATTAAGACGCGAGCTTTGCATCGCGCGAGGAGTTGAAAGTGCACTATCAACCGAAAACTGATTTACTGCAAAACCGCATCATTTTAGTCACCGGTGCCAGCGATGGCATCGGGCGTGAAGCCGCCTTAACCTATGCGCGTTATGGGGCAAGCCTCGTGTTGTTGGGGCGTAATGAAGAAAAATTACGCACCACAGCCCAGGAGATTAACACCCGCTTCGGTGGCCAGCCACACTGGTTCGTGCTGGATTTTGCCACCGCTACACCTGCAGATTGCCAGCATCTGGCGCAAAAACTTTCCGGGCTCATTCCTCGTCTGGATGGAGTATTACACAATGCAGGGATTCTCGGCGATGTTCGGCCAATGGACGAACAAGATCCGCAAACGTGGCACAACGTCATGCAGGTGAATGTCAACGTCACCTTCTTTCTGACCCAGGCCCTGCTTCCTTTATTACTGAAGTCAGATTCAGGTTCGCTGGTGTTTACCAGCTCCAGTGTTGGCCGTCAGGGTCGTGCGGGTTGGGGGGCATACGCGGTGTCAAAATTCGCCACTGAGGGCATGATGCAGGTGTTGGCTGAGGAATATAAACAGCATAACCTACGCGTAAATTGCATTAATCCAGGCGGGACGCGCACCGCCATGCGCGCCAGTGCATTTCCAACTGAAGACCCCGAAAAGCTTAAAACACCGCGGGATTTAATGCCGCTTTATTTATGGCTGATGGGTGATGATAGTCGCCGTAAAACAGGTATGAGCTTTGACGCGCAACCCAACCGTAAACCAGGAATTTCCGAATGAGTGAAGATCGTTATCAACAACGCCAGCAGCGCCAGAAAGAAAAAGTGGATGCCCGTGTTGCAGCAGCGCAAGAAGAACGCGGTATTTTGATTGTCTTTACCGGAAACGGTAAAGGTAAAACTACTGCAGCATTTGGCACCGCAACCCGCGCAGTTGGGCACGGACAAAAAGTGGGCGTCATTCAGTTTATCAAAGGTCAATGGCCGAATGGGGAGCGTAATTTACTCGAACCTGCCGGTGTCGAATTTCAGGTAATGGCGACAGGTTTTACCTGGGACACGCAAAACCGCGAAACGGATACCGCCGCCTGCCAGGAAGTGTGGCAACACGCAAAGCGTATGCTCGCCGATAGCGCACTGGATATGGTTATCCTCGACGAAATAACCTATATGGTGGCATACGATTATTTACCGCTAGAAGAGGTGCTGGCCGCGCTGACACAGCGTCCTGAGAACCAGACCGTGATTATTACTGGCCGTGGGTGTCATCGGGATATTCTTGAAGTGGCGGATACGGTGAGTGAATTGAGGCCGGTGAAACATGCTTTTGATGCGGGTGTTAAAGCACAGATAGGTATCGACTATTAGTAAAAAACCCCTCAGTTGAGGGGTTTGATATTTTAGCTGCTGCGTCCACCACGGCGGCCGCCGCCAGTGGTTTGCGTGTGGCGTTTCACCGCACGACGAATCTGGTTCGCCTTCATGCGACGACGGTCTTTTTCAACCGCCACTTTGCTTTCTGTCTCTTCCGGCAACTCTACCAGCTTACGCAGGTAGTTGGTTGGGCCCAGGTCGAGTTCAGTATAGCCGCCACGTGGCAAGCCTTTCGGCAACTGAATGTCACCGTAACGCACACGGATCAAGCGGCTAACCTGCACACCTACCGCTTCCCACAGGCGACGCACTTCACGGTTGCGGCCTTCGGTCAGGGTCACGTTGTACCATTGGTTAATGCCTTCGCCACCGGTAAACTTGATGGTTTTAAATGCGGCCGGGCCATCTTCAAGCTGCACACCACGACCGAGTTGCTTCACTTTGTCGTCGTCAATTTCGCCGAAGACACGCACTGCATACTCACGCTCTACTTCACGGCTTGGGTGCATCAGGCGGTTTGCCAGCTCACCATCCGTCGTGAAAAGCAGCAGACCGCAGGTATTCACATCCAGACGACCGACCGCAATCCAGCGCGCACCGCGCAGTTTTGGTAAACGGTCAAATACAGTTGGACGCCCTTCCGGATCGTTACGCGTACACAATTCGCCTTCCGGCTTATAGTAAGCCAGCACGCGACAAATCTGTTCAGCGGATTCTTTAATAGAGATCAGGTGACCATCAATACGGATTTTCAGGGCCTGAGTCACTTCAACACGGTCGCCTAGCTTGGCAATTTTGCCATCAACGCTAACGCGGCCTGCGGAGATAATGGTTTCAATTTCACGGCGTGAACCGTGGCCGGCGCGAGCCAGGACTTTTTGTAACTTTTCGCTCTTATCGCTCATTGAGCTTCCTCGGGTGTCGCCTTCACAGGCGTCGAATTGGGATAATGGGGCACATCAGCCCCATTTTAGGCCGGACAGTATAGCTGTAGATGCACTTATAAGAAAGGTTTTGCGTCGCCCACGCCTTCACGAATAACCACTGGTGCATCATCCGTTAAATCAACCACGGTTGTCGGTTGCTGACCAAGATAACCACCGTGGATAACCAGATCGACAACCTTCTCCAGGCGGTCTTTGATTTCTTCCGGATCTGACTCCGTAAACTCACTGCCTGGCAGCATCAGTGATGTCGATAACATCGGCTCGTCCAGGACTTCCAGCAAGGCTAAGGCAATCGGATTCGACGGCACACGCAAACCGATGGTTTTGCGTTTTTCCTGCAACAAACGACGCGGAACTTCTTTGGTGCCTTTGAGAATAAAAGTGTAATTACCTGGCGTGTTATTTTTGATTAAGCGAAACGCCACGTTATCAACAAATGCGTAAGTTGAAAGCTCCGACAAATCACGGCACATCAAGGTAAAATTGTGCCCGTCGGGTAATTGACGAATGCGGCAAATACGCTCCATTGCCGTTTTATCTTCAAGTTTACAGCCCAGCGCATAACCCGAGTCGGTTGGGTAAACAATCACGCCGCCCTTGCGAACAATTTCAACCGCCTGGTTGATCAGGCGCTGCTGTGGGTTATCCGGGTGAATATAGAAAAATTGACTCATAAAACCCTCTCTTTTGCGATGTGGCCGCCACCCCAATTCTGCCAGACAGGCACCACACCTGCCGGGAGCCAAAGCTTGCGTCCTAGCTCAATCCACGCACACGGCATATGGAAATCTGAGCCCTGTGATGCCAACAAATTAAACTGCTGGGCATAACTGGCAAGCTGGGTGCGCTCATTGGGGGCTTGCTGACACTGCGCGACTTCCATGGCATCGCCACCACTTTCGGCAAACTGCGCCAGCAATCTTTTCAGCCATTTAGCCGTCAGGTCATAACGGCCTGGATGTGCCAGAACCGCCTGCCCGCCAGAATGATGAATCACATCAATAGCTTGTTCTATTGTACACCACTGTGGCGGAACGTAACCGGTTTTCCCTTTTGCGAGATATTTCTTAAACACGTCCGCCATGGTCTTGGCTTTACCGCACTCCACCAGGTAACGTGCAAAATGCCCACGCGTGACTTCCCCGCCGTTGGCATGGCGCATCGCGCCTTCTAACGCACCGGGGATATGTGCTTTTTCAAGCCGTTCGGCGATCAACGCCGCACGTTGTACACGGCGCTCACTTTGTTGCGCCAAAAATTCCGCCAGTGCCGGGTGATGTTCATCAACACCTAACCCAACGATATGGATTTCATGATTTTCCCAGAGGGTGGAAATCTCAACACCACTGATTAAACGCAATGGCAATTGCAGACGTGATACTGCTTCCCTTGCCGCGGCAATTCCGGCTACTGTGTCATGGTCGGTGATTGCCAGAATACCAACACGCATATCGACAGCACGTTGCACCAACGCCTCGGGCGTTAACAGGCCATCTGACGCGGTGGTATGGCTATGTAAGTCGTAAATCACCGCAAGTGTGGTTTCGCTCAAAATGGCTCCGGGTGTGTTAGTAAACTTAAAAAACGCCGCTCATCATAGCGATTTTATCGATAACTAAAAATCGCTATTGACTTTGAATCATCGAACTAGTTAACTAGTACGCAAGTTCACACGATAAAGGTATCTGAAAATGAAAGCGATAATCCGCATGCACAGCTGGTGGCGTACTTCCTGATAACGGGCAGTGTAATCGCTATGGCTGTAATTCAGCCCAGATACCAGGCCCGCCAACGAAGCGGGCTTTTTTTTGAACAAAATATGAGAGCAGAACATGCAAACACAAAAACCAGCGCTCGAACTCTTGGTTAATGAAGCGCCCTATCGCGATAACCCTGGCGCAGTTTTCCATCAGCTGTGCGGAGCGCGTCCGGCAACGTTGTTGCTGGAATCGGCAGATATCGATAGTAAAGACGATTTGAAAAGCCTGCTGTTAGTTGACAGCGCGCTGCGCATTACTGCATTAGGTGACACTGTCACCATTCATGCGCTTTCAGACAACGGTGCCTCACTGCTACCCCTGCTTGATGCCGCGCTGCCTGCGGGTGTTGAAAACACACACTCTCCGCAGGGCCGAGTTCTGCGCTTCCCGGTTGTTAGTTCCCTGCTGGATGAAGATGCGCGTCTGTGTTCGCTGTCAGTGTTCGATGCTTTCCGTTTAATGCAGGAACTGGTTACTGTGCCGGTCAATGAGCGCGAAGCGATGTTCTTCGGCGGCCTGTTTGCCTATGACCTGGTCGCGGGTTTTGAAGATTTACCAGAACTGGTGCAAGACAACCGTTGCCCTGACTACTGTTTTTATCTGGCTGAAACTCTGCTGGTTATTGACCATCAGAAAAAACACACCCGCATCCAGGCGAGCTTGTTTACCCCATCAGCCGCAGAAAAACAGCGTTTGCTTCAGCGCACTGCGCAGCTGATTAAACAAATGGAGCAAGAACCAGCTGCATTGCCGGTACAAAAAGTGGAACACATGACCTGCGAATGCAGCCAGAGCGATGAAGAATTTGGCGACGTGGTTCGTAAGATGCAGAAAGCAATTCGCATCGGTGAGATATTCCAGGTCGTGCCATCGCGCCGTTTTTCACTGCCTTGCCCGTCTCCGCTCGCCGCTTATCAGACACTGAAAAAGAGCAATCCAAGCCCGTACATGTTCTTCATGCAGGATAACGACTTCACCCTGTTTGGTGCCTCACCGGAAAGCTCGCTCAAATATGATGCCACTTCGCGCCAGATTGAAATCTACCCGATTGCCGGGACTCGCCCGCGTGGTCGCCGTGCAGACGGAACGCTTGACCGCGATCTCGATAGCCGCATTGAACTGGAAATGCGTACCGACCATAAAGAGATGTCCGAGCACCTGATGCTGGTTGATTTAGCGCGTAACGACCTGGCGCGTATTTGCACGCCTGGCAGCCGTTATGTTGCAGACTTAACTAAAGTCGACCGTTATTCCTTTGTGATGCACCTGGTTTCGCGCGTGGTTGGCGAGCTGCATAAAGATCTTGATGTGCTGCACGCCTACCGCGCCTGCATGAATATGGGCACCCTGAGCGGCGCACCGAAAGTTCGCGCTATGCAGCTGATTGCCAAAGCCGAAGGCGTACGTCGTGGCAGTTATGGTGGTGCAGTGGGTTACTTCACCGCCCATGGTGATTTGGATACCTGCATCGTCATTCGCTCCGCCTACGTTGAAAATGGCATCGCCACCGTTCAGGCCGGGGCTGGCGTGGTTCTGGACTCTGTGCCGCAATCTGAAGCCGATGAAACCCGCAACAAAGCCCGCGCTGTACTACGCGCCATTGCTACCGCGCATCACGCACAGGAGATTTTCTGATGGCTGACATTCTGCTGCTCGATAACATCGACTCGTTCACCTATAACCTTGCCGATCAGCTGCGTGCCAATGGTCACAATGTGGTTATTTACCGCAATCACGTTCCTGCACAGACTTTAATTGAACGTCTGGCGACCATGGACAACCCGGTGCTGATGCTTTCGCCAGGCCCTGGTGCGCCAAGCGAAGCAGGTTGTATGCCTGAACTGTTAACGCGTCTGCGTGGCAAATTACCGATTATTGGTATTTGCCTGGGCCACCAGGCGATTGTTGAAGCTTACGGCGGTTATGTCGGCCAGGCAGGTGAAATTCTGCATGGCAAAGCGTCGATTATTTCTCACGATGGCGAGGCGATGTTTGCCGGTTTGCCTAACCCGCTTCCTGTAGCCCGTTATCACTCACTAGTTGGCAGCAATATTCCGGCGGGTTTAACCATTAACGCCCATTTTGAGGGCATGGTGATGGCGGTTCGCCACGATGCAGATCGGGTGTGTGGTTTCCAGTTCCATCCGGAATCCATTCTGACCACCCATGGTGCACGTTTGCTTGAACAAACTCTCGACTGGGCGCTGCTGAAATTAAAACAAGCCAACACGCTGCAACCTATTCTCGACAAACTTTATCAGGCGCAAACCCTGAGCCGCGAAGAGAGCCACCAGCTGTTTGCCGCCATTGTGCGTGGCGAGTTGAAACCTGAACAACTGGCGGCGGCGCTGGTCAGTATGAAAGTACGTGGTGAACATCCGAATGAAATCGCTGGTGCAGCCACCGCGTTGCTGGAAGCCGCAGCACCGTTCCCAAGCCCGGACTATCCGTTTGCTGACATCGTCGGTACCGGTGGCGATGGCAGTAACAGCATCAATATTTCCACCGCCAGCGCCTTTGTTGCCGCCGCGGTTGGGCTGAAAGTAGCCAAACACGGTAACCGTAGCGTTTCCAGCAAATCTGGCTCGTCGGATTTACTGGCCGCCTTCGGTATTAACCTGGAAATGAGTGCTGAATCGTCGCGTAAAGCCCTTGACGATTTGGGCGTCTGCTTCCTGTTTGCACCGAAATACCACACCGGTTTTCGCCACGCGATGCCTGTGCGCCAGCAGCTAAAAACGCGCACCTTGTTCAATGTGCTTGGGCCGTTGATTAACCCCGCACATCCACAGATGGCGCTGATTGGTGTCTACAGTGCGGAACTGGTGTTGCCGATTGCAGAAACGTTGCGTGTGCTGGGATACAAACGTGCGGCAGTGGTACACAGCGGCGGTATGGATGAAGTTTCTCTGCATGCCACCACTCAGGTTGCCGAACTTCACGATGGCGAGATCAAAAGCTACCAACTGGAAGCCACCGACTTTGACTTGCCAGCTTATCATCAGGATCAGCTGGCAGGCGGTACGCCAGAAGAAAATCGTGACATTCTCACCCGCCTGTTACAAGGTAAAGGAGAGACTGCTCATGAGTCTGCAGTAGCCGCGAACGTCGCTATGTTAATGCGTCTGCATGGGCAAGAAGATCTAAAAGCGAACGCACAACGAGTGCTGGAAGTGTTGCGCAGCGGCGCGGCATATGACCGGGTTACAGCACTGGCCGGAAGAGGATAAGTCATGCAGGAAACCGTATTAAAGAAAATCGTCGATGATAAGGCGATCTGGGTTGAAGCACGCAAGCAACAACAACCCCTGGCAAGTTTCCAGAACAACATTGTGCCGGCGACACGCAACTTTTATCACGCACTGCAAGGTGCCCGAACTGCCTTTATTCTGGAGTGCAAAAAAGCGTCTCCGTCCAAAGGCGTGATCCGTGATGATTTTGACCCGGCACGCATTGCCAACGTTTATAAGCACTACGCGTCTGCTATCTCGGTATTGACAGACGAGAAATATTTCCAGGGCAGTTTTGATTTCCTGCCCATTGTCAGCAACATCGTCACGCAACCTGTGTTGTGCAAAGACTTTATTATCGACGCCTATCAGATTCTGCTGGCGCGTTTTTATCAGGCCGATGCTTGTCTGCTGATGTTGTCGGTGCTCGATGACGAACAGTATCGCCAGCTTGCTGCTGTTGCGCATAGCCTGAATATGGGCGTGCTGACAGAAGTGAGTAATGAAGAAGAGCTGGAACGTGCCATTGAGCTGAAAGCCAAAGTTGTCGGTATCAACAACCGCGACCTGCGCGATTTATCCATCGACCTGAACCGCACTCGCCAGCTCGCGCCTCGTTTAGGCCACGGTGTGACGGTTATCAGCGAATCGGGGATCGGCAACTACGGCCAGATCCGTGAACTCAGCCACTTTGCTAACGGCTTCCTGATTGGTTCGGCCCTGATGGGTGAAGATGACCTGAATGCTGCGGTTCGCCGTGTAACGTTGGGTGAAAACAAAGTCTGTGGCCTGACTCGTCCGCAAGATGCCCGCGCCGCCTTCGAAGCCGGGGCAATTTATGGCGGCCTGATTTTTGTGCCTGCATCACCGCGTTTTGTCAGCGATGAAACAGCCGCTGCAGTTATTGCCGCAACGCCGCTGAAATATGTCGGAGTGTTCCGCGACACGCCAGTTGGCAATGTCGTGCAAAAAGCAGAGCAATTTAATCTCGCCGCCGTGCAGCTGCATGGCGAAGAAAACCAGGCCTATATAGACCAACTTCGCGCAGCCCTTCCGGCAAGTGTCCAAATCTGGAAAGCGTTAAGTGTCAAAGAAAGCCTGCCCGCTCGTGATTTAAACCATATCGATAAATACCTGTTCGACAACGGCCAGGGCGGTAGCGGCCAACGTTTTGATTGGTCACTCCTTGCAGGCCAGAATCTGGAAAACGTGATTCTCGCTGGCGGACTGGGTGCTGATAACTGCATAGAAGCAGCGAAAGCGGGCTGCGTAGGTTTAGATTTCAACTCAGGTGTCGAAAGCGCACCGGGTATTAAAGATGCTAACAAGCTGGCTGCCGTCTTCCAGACGCTGCGGGCTTACTAAGGAAAATATCATGACATTATTGAATCCCTATTTTGGTGAGTTTGGCGGCATGTACGTGCCACAAATTTTGATGCCTGCACTGCGCCAACTGGAAGAAGCGTTTGTAGCAGCACAAAGCGATGCAGAATTTCAGGCTGAATTTAACGACCTGCTAAAAAACTACGCCGGCCGTCCAACAGCGCTGACCAAGTGCCGCAACCTGACAGCCGGCACCAAAACTACCCTCTATTTAAAACGTGAAGATTTGCTGCACGGCGGCGCGCACAAAACTAACCAGGTGCTCGGCCAGGCGTTGCTGGCAAAGAAAATGGGCAAAACTGAGATCATCGCCGAAACCGGTGCGGGTCAACACGGTGTGGCATCAGCCTTAGCCAGCGCCCTGCTCGGCCTGAAATGCCGCATCTACATGGGTGCAAAAGACGTTGAGCGCCAGTCGCCAAACGTGTTCCGTATGCGTTTGATGGGTGCAGAAGTCATCCCAGTACATAGTGGTTCCGCCACATTGAAAGATGCGTGTAACGAAGCGCTGCGCGACTGGTCCGGCAGCTACGAAACCGCGCACTATATGCTCGGCACCGCAGCCGGCCCGCATCCATTCCCGACTATCGTGCGTGAATTCCAGCGCATGATTGGCGAAGAAACCAAAGCGCAGATCCTTGAAAAAGAAGGCCGTCTGCCAGATGCGGTTATCGCCTGTGTCGGCGGTGGTTCGAATGCCATCGGCATGTTTGCTGATTTCATCAACGAACCTAAAGTCGGTCTGATTGGTGTTGAACCGGCGGGTCACGGTATCGAAAGCGGTGAACACGGCGCGCCACTGAAACATGGCCGTGTGGGGATTTACTTCGGTATGAAATCGCCGATGATGCAAACCGACGAAGGCCAAATCGAAGAGTCGTATTCCATCTCTGCCGGTCTGGACTTCCCGTCTGTCGGGCCGCAGCATGCACACCTCAACAGCATTGGCCGTGCAGATTATGTTTCGATTACCGATGACGAAGCTCTGGAAGCCTTCAAAACGTTGTGTCTCAAAGAAGGGATTATCCCGGCACTGGAATCTTCACACGCGCTGGCTCACGCCCTGAAGATGATGAAAGAAAATCCAGAAAAAGAACAACTGTTGGTGGTCAACCTCTCTGGCCGTGGTGACAAAGACATCTTCACCGTTCACGACATTTTGAAAGCGCGAGGGGAAATCTAATGGAACGTTATCAACACGCATTTGAGCAGTTACAAGAACGCCGCGAAGGTGCATTTGTTCCTTTCGTGACTCTGGGTGATCCATCACCAGAACAGTCTTTGAAGATCATCGACACGTTGATTGAAGCGGGTGCTGATGCGCTGGAGTTGGGTATTCCTTTCTCTGACCCGTTAGCTGATGGCCCAACCATTCAGAATGCCGCACTGCGTGCATTTGCCGCCGGTGTCACCCCAACACAATGCTTTGAAATGCTGGCGGTAATTCGCCAGAAACACCCAACCATCCCAATTGGCTTACTGATGTACGCCAACCTGGTGTTTAACCGTGGCATTGATGAGTTTTATGCACTGTGCGCCAAAGTGGGTGTCGATTCGGTGCTGATTGCCGATGTGCCGATTGAAGAGTCTGCGCCTTTCCGCCAGGCCGCCATGCGCCACAACGTTGCGCCAATCTTCATTTGCCCACCGAATGCCGATGACGCGCTGCTGCGTGAAATCGCCACACATGGTCGCGGTTATACTTATCTGTTGTCTCGTGCTGGTGTAACCGGTGCCGAAACACGCGCTCAATTGCCGCTTCATCACCTGGTGGAAAAGCTGGCTGAGTTTGGTGCAGCCCCTTCACTGCAAGGTTTTGGGATTTCTGAACCTTCGCAAGTTAAGGATGCGGTTGCTGCGGGCGCTGCCGGGGCGATTTCAGGTTCGGCCATTGTGAAGATTATCGAGCAGAATCTTGATAAGCCGGAAGTGATGTTAAGCGAGTTGAAAGCTTTTGTGCAGAGCTTGAAAGCCGCGACGCGCACGGCATAAGCAAACACAGAGGCCGGAGCAATTCCGGCCTTTGTTATCTCAATAACATTAGAAACGATAACCCGCCGAGAACATAAACACCCACGGATCGATACGCGTATTGATGTTCTGCTGCTCGCCACCGGCTTTAAACTTCACTTCAGTGTCGATATCCATGTACCAAACCGACATGTTCAGCAGCCAGTTTTCATTGATCATGTAATCCAGCCCCACCTGGCCTGCCACACCCCACGAATCTTTAACGCTCAAATCCGATAAGCCTGCATCTTTGCCGGTCTGGTTAAAATCAGCATCAAAGAAAGTGGTGTAGTTAATACCCACGCCGACATACGGGCGAACTTTACTTTGCGCATTACCAAAGTACCACTGCGCCATCAGTGTTGGCGGCAATTGGCTCACGGTTGCGATGTCGCCCGTTGGCCCTAAGCCAACGTGATGACGAAATGGAGTGGCGGCCAGTAGTTCGATACCGATGTTATCCGTCACCATGTAATCAAATGTCAGTCCCAGTTGGGTATTGTTGCTGACGCTAAACCCGCCCATTCCCAGCACATTGTCCGAACCCTCCGTTGGACGCACGGTTGCAGAACCGGCGCGCATGAAGAATTCACCTTGTTGATGTGCCAGCGCTTCACCTGACAAACAGGTTAATGCGAGTAACGCCACAGACAGTTTTTTCATAGCCCTCTCCTTGTTATGGTTTTAACAGCGGGCTGAATATACTCATTAATGAGTACAAAGTGATCTAGCATCGATCACACTTCACTGGCTAATTTAACATTTAATGATCTGGATTAATTTTTCCGCATATTGCTTAAAATGCCACTTACCCACTCCAGATCAATTTTTCTTACTGACAGTAACTTACTCAAGGCTTACATCTTGTCGGTGCCACATCCCTTCAACCAGGGTACAATTGGCCGCTGATTTTTAACCGAGCAACATCAAGGAGAGTGCATGTCTATCACGGCGGGTTCTGTGTACCGTGACACGGGGAATTTTCTACGCAATCAGTTTGTTACTGTCTTACTGATCGCGTTGCTTTGTGCTTTTATTTCGGTTGTGATCGGTCACGCCTTTTCACCCAGCGACGAGCAAATGTCTATCCTTAGTGAGGGAGATAATTTAGCCAATAGCGTTGGGCTGTTTGACCTTGTGCAGAACATGACGCCTGAGCAACAGCAAGTGCTACTCAAAGCCTCTGCGGCTTCGACATTTTCTGGTCTGATCGGCAATGCTATCCTCGCAGGTAGCGTGCTTGTACTTATCCAGATGGTCAGTGCCGGACAACGTGTGAGTGCCCTTCGCGCCATTGGCACATCGGCGCCTGTGTTACCAAAAATCTTTATTCTGATGTTCCTGACCACTTTCCTGGTGCAAATTGGCATTATGCTGATTGTGGTTCCGGGTGTGCTGTTAGCGATTCTGCTTTCATTTGCACCGGTTATGGTTGTTCAGGATAAAGCGGGTGTTTTCCAGTCACTGCGCAGCAGCATGCGTCTTGCCTGGGCAAATATGCGTCTGGTCGCACCTGCGGTGATTAGCTGGTTACTGGCGAAAACTGCTCTTTTGATGCTCGCGTCTTCATTTGCGGCGCTCTCACCGTCGGTTGGCGCGGTGATTGCAAATACGATCAGCAACCTTATTTCTGCGGTGTTGCTCATCTATTTATTCCGTTTGTATATGCTGGTTCGCCAATAACTTTCACCTGCTCCTGAGCATGGCGCTCAGGAGTCATTTTACGGAACAGATTATGAAGCAGTTTCTCGACTTCCTGCCCCTGATTGTCTTCTTCGCATTCTACAAAATGTACGATATCTACGTGGCTTCCGGTGCGCTGATTGTCGCCACCGGTTTTGCACTGGTGTACAGCTGGTACAAATTCCGCAAGCTGGAAAAAATGGCGCTGATCACCTTCCTGATGGTGGCTGTATTCGGCGGCCTGACGCTATTCTTCCATAACGATGAATTTATCAAATGGAAAGTGACGGTGATTTACGGGTTGTTTGCTGCCGCGTTGCTGATTAGCCAGTTCTTCATGGGCAAACCGTTGATTCAACGCATGTTGGGTAAAGAAATCTCGCTGCCAGAAACGGTATGGTCGCGGCTGAACATCGCCTGGGCACTGTTCTTTATCGCCTGCGGTGCGCTGAACATTTATGTAGCTTTTTGGCTGCCACAAAGCGTGTGGGTCAACTTTAAAGTGTTTGGACTGACAGCTGCCACACTGGTGTTTACTCTGCTCAGCGGCGTGTATATCTACAAGCATATGCCGCAAGAAGAGAAGTAATTCTCAAGCTTTAAGGCAAAAAAAAAGCACACCTTTAAAAGTGTGCTTTTTCATTTCTGGCAATGAACAATTACACCGATTTATCCACGGTGGTATTCGAACCCGAAGTCATGATGCGAACCTTATCTCCAGGGTTAAAGGTGATGCTGCCGTTATAATCCTGTACCACCTGGATTATTTGCCCGCCATTAGTCTTGATCTGCAAATTCACCTGTTGAGGGTTCTGCTGCTGGCTTTGACGGTGGCGTGAGGCTTCTACCCCGGCAACCGCCCCCGTGGCGGTCATAATCGTTTTCCCGGAACCACCACCAAACTGGTTACCAATAGCGGCACCTGCAGCACCTGCGGCAATGGTACGCAATGGTCTGGAATGAGTCTGGGTGGTGATAATTTGGCTATTTTGAACAACGCCGTATTCCACCAGCGTTTTGCTTCCCGCAAAACTGGGCTGGCTGGATAGCGTGAGAAGACTAAGAGCAATAAGTGCGAATTTCTTCATGTTGTCCACTGTGTAGTATCAATTAAACCGCGATTTTGCCAGTCTTAAAACAAAGCCTTTAAGTCAATAATGCTACTTCGTGACTGAATTGTCTGATGCTATTAAACTATAGCAAGATACATAGTAACTGACCCTTAGTAATTTTCAGGAAGACAAATGACTCAGCAAGACACTCCTTCAGGGGAATTGGTATTACGTACGATGGCAATGCCTGCAGACACTAACGCCAACGGCGATATCTTTGGTGGTTGGTTGATGGCACAAATGGATATGGGTGGCGCAATTCTGGCCAAAGAAATCGCCAAAGGTCGCGTAGTGACGGTTCGCGTGGATGGGATGACATTCCTCAAGCCGGTCGCGGTGGGTGACGTGGTGTGTTGCTACGCCAAATGTGTAAAAAGCGGAACCAGCTCCATTACCATTAACGTGGAAGTGTGGGTTAAAAAAGTCTCATCTGAACCTATTGGTCAGCGTTATAAAGCAACAGAAGCCATATTCATTTATGTGGCAGTTGATACCGAAGGCAAACCGCGCCCTATTCCGCGCTAACCCAAGCTGGTCGCTATGAAACCCCGTGACAATGCAGAACAAAACACACAGTTGCTGAGCTCTCAGGCCACCCTCGATTTAGTGGAAAAACTCAGCCCCCATGTCACGTATGTGAAAGTACCGGCGCGCCGTCGCCTGTACTACTCCGCGAAAGGCGTCGACATGTGTTATCTCATCCGATCGGGGTTAGTACACATTCGCCGCGACATCGATGAAATTGTGCTCAGCTTGCTGCCAACGCCCAATATTGCCGGAATCACTAATTTATTGTCTAAAACGGGAGCGGGACTGTTTCTTGAAACACTCAGTGAGTGCGAGATAGCAACGATAACCACCGAACATGCACATAAACTGGTCGATGATCTCAATCTTTGGGAGTTAATGGCGAAACACGTGACTAAAGTTGCCAGTAATATTTACCTTCTTCAGGTCAGACTGACTGCGCCTACGGCCTACGAAATTGTGCGCTTCCAGTTATTTGGCTTAATGCGTGAACCCGAAAGCCTCAGAGACAAGACGTCCGCCGCCAAATACATTATGGACCGGACGCACTTGTCTCGTAGCTCGGTGATGAAGATCCTTGCGCAGTTAAAACAAGGTGACTACGTGCAAATTGAAGACGGCATTCTCAAAGCGCTGAATAATTTGCCCGCCAGGTATTAGCCCTGTAACCCCCGGTTTTTCAGCATCGGTTCGCTATATGGCGCGTGTCCCCGCCAGTCGCTGTATAAGGTTTTAAGTTCGCGACTGTTGCCCTGTGCCAAAATCGCATCGCGGAAACGCTGGCCATTTTGCGCGCTCAGCCCGCCTTGTTCGACAAACCACTGATAACCGTCGTCCGCCAGCATTTGCGTCCAGATATAGGCGTAATAACCTGCGGCGTAACCCCCGCCAAAGATATGAGCAAAATAGCTGCTGCGATAACGTGGTGGCACCGTAGCCAGATTAATCCGTTCCTTTTCGAGTGCCTGAGTTTCAAACCATGCGACATCATCGATTTCACTGCCCGCAGGCAAGCTGTGCCAGTTCATATCCAGCAACGCGGCAGCGAGTAACTCCGTCATGTCGTAGCCTTTATTGAATTGCGCGGCACGGAATAATTTATCTTTCAGCGCCTCGGGCATCGGTTCGTTGGTTTGATAATGGCGCGCATAGTTGGCGAAAACCTGCGGCTGGCGCGCCCAGTGTTCATTGATTTGCGATGGAAACTCGACAAAGTCGCGTGGCGTATTGGTACCGGAAAGTGTTGCATAACGCTGGGTGGCAAACAGCCCGTGCAAGGTATGGCCAAACTCATGGAACAATGTCACAACATCATCCCAGGAAATCAGTGCCGCTTCGCCGCTGGCAGGTTTGTTGTAGTTACAGACGTTGTAAATTACCGGGTCATTTTCCAACAACGTGGATTGTTCCACAAAGTTGCCCATCCACGCCCCGCCGCCTTTGCTGTCACGGGCAAAAAAGTCACCATAGAACAGCGCCATGCCACGCCCGTCGTTATCGAAGATTTCCCACACGCGTACATCATCGTGATAAACCGGAATATCGAAACGTTCGACAAACTTCAGGCCGAAAAGCTGGCTCGCCGCCCAAAAGACGCCATTGGTTAGCACGTTGTTGAGTTCAAAATAAGGTTTGATTTGTGCTTCATCGAGGTCGTATTGCGCATGTCGAACTTGCTCGGCATAAAATGCCCAATCCCAGACTTCTGCTTTAAAGCCGCCCTGCTGGGCATCGATAACTTGCTGGATGTCGGCCAGTTCCCGTTGCGCGCGGGCAGTCGCCGCAGGCACGATATCACGCATAAATTGCAGTGCTGCCTGTGGTGTTTCTGCCATTTGGTCGGCAATTTTCCACGCCGCGTAGCTTTCAAAACCCAGCAGTTGCGCCTGTTCAGCGCGCAGGGTTGCAAGGCGTGCCACAATCGCCCTGGTATCATTGCTATCGTTATGTTGTGTGCGTTGCCAACCAGCATTAAACAGCTTTTCACGCGTTTGTCTGTCACGCAGCGATTGCAGCGCGGGCTGTTGGGTGAAATTGAGTAAAGGAATGACGTATTTCCCCTCCAGCCCTTTAGCACTGGCCTGTTGCGCGGCAGCAGCAATTTCTGCCGGAGTTAATCCATCAAGTTGCTGTACGTCATCAACCACCAGCCCCGCCGCTTTATTAGCGGCGTGCAGACGATTATTAAACTGGCTGTTCAACTGTGCGGCTTCTTTATTCAGCACTTTCAGGCGCGCTTTTTTATCGTCGCTAAGGGTGGCTCCCGCCAGGGTAAAACTCTGCCAGACCACTTCAACCAGACGCAGGGATTCGTCATCAAGCCCCAGCGTATTGCGGCGCTGGTACACACTGTTTAAACGCGAAAACAGTGCACTATTGAGGCGCATTTCATCGGCTAATTCGGCCAGCTCTGCGGCAAACTCTTCATCGAGCTGTTGCAGATAATCATTGGTATTTGCCGCGGTCATGGCAAAGAAAACCTGAGTAACGCGCGCCAGCATGTGGCCGGTTTTTTCCAGCGCCAGATAGGTATTTTCAAACGTTGGAGCCGCTGTTTCGTTGGCAATCGCCGCAATTTCTTCACGCTTAATTCGTTTCGCTTCGTCAAAAGCCGGACGATAGTGACTGTCTTTGATGTCATCAAAGTGAGGGGCTTGATACGGCAATAAACTGATGCGGTAAAACGGATTAACTGACAGCATCCTGAACTCCTGAAATAAGTCCTGCAGGAAGGTGGAACACGCTCACGCTTTTCCACCCTACGAAGAAAGTTAAGTGATTGTAGGGCGGATAAGCGTGAGCGTCATCCGCCAGGCTCAACTCGCCGCCTGATACACAGCAATTATTTCGGCGGTGATGGCTACAGCAATTTCGGCTGGCAGTTTACCTTTCACGTCCGGCAGCCCCACCGGGCAACGTAAGGTACTGAGTTGTTCCGCCGTGATGCCTTTTCCCGCCAGCCGATACTCAAAGCGCTGGCGTTTAGTCTGCGAGCCAATTAACCCGAGATAACGGTAATCGCCGCGCTTCAGTATCGCTTCGGTCAACTCCAGATCCCGCGGATGGCTGTGGGTCATGACGATAAAATAACTCTGCGCAGGTGCGGCGTGAACTGCATCCAGCGGGTCTTCTGCGTGAACGGTTTTCACCCCTTGCGGGGCGTCAGAAAATAAATCGGCGCGCTCATCAACCCAGATAATGTGACAGGGTAACGTTGATAACAGCGCCACCAGCGCCTGCCCGACGTGGCCTGCGCCAAATACCGTGATCTGCGGTTGTGCCTGAATCAACGGTTCAAACAGCACCGTGGTCATGCCGCCACAACACTGCCCAAGCCTGGCGCCCAGATTAAAATGCTCGGTATGCAGCATCGTGCTTTGCTTCTCCAGCATCGCTCGTGCCATGGCGATAGATTGATATTCCAGATGCCCGCCACCGATAGTCAGAAACGTCTGTTCACGGCCCACAATCATTTTGGTGCCACAGTTTCGCGGCACCGAGCCTTTATCAGCCAGCACAGTCAACAACACGCAAGGTTCGCGCCGCTCGCGCAACTGCATCAAAATAGCGATCCATTTATCGTCGTTCATGGCGCCTCCTGACAACCCCAAAATACGCGTTCTGGCGTGGCGGGCGCATCCAGCATTGGGTGTTTCAGGTAATCAGTGACACTTGCCACGGCGTCCTGTAAGGCGCACCACACGGATATTCCCAGCATAAACGGCGGTTCACCGACGGCTTTTGAACGATAAACGGTGTGCTGAGGGTTGGCATAATTCTCCAGCAACTTAACCCGTAAGTCGGCTGGCGCATCGCTTATCGCCGGTATTTTGTAGCTCATCGGGCTGTCGGTCAGCAACCGTCCTTTGTCATCCCAGACCAACTCTTCGCAAGTCAGCCAGCCTGCCCCTTGTACAAAACCACCTTCAATTTGCCCGATGTCGAGTGCCGGGTTCAGCGAATTGCCAACGTCATGCAGAATGTCGGTACGCAACAGACGGTACTCTCCGGTCAGCGTGTCGATAATCACTTCCGAACAAGCCGCCCCCCAGGAGAAGTAATAGAATGGCTGCCCACGACCGGCGGCACGGTCGTAATGAATTCCCGGTACTTTGTAGAACCCGGTGGCAGACAGCGGGACCTGGTTCAGCCAGGCAAGACTGGCGATTTCACTAAAGCTAAAATGCCGCCCTGGGACTTTCACCACGCCATTACGAAACTCCACTTGTTCGGTTTCGCAACCGTGTAAACGACAGAGCATTTCTACCAGCCGCTCTTTAATGGTCAGTGCGGCAATTTCCGCCGCTTTACCGTTGAGATCGGCACCCGATGAAGCCGCCGTCGGTGAGGTATTCGGCACTTTTCCGGTGTTGGTTGCGGTGACCTGGATCTGTTCGACGGGGATTTGCAACACCTCCGCCACCACTTGCGCCACTTTGGTGTTCAGCCCCTGGCCCATTTCTGTGCCGCCGTGGTTGAGCTGCACCGTGCCATCGGTGTAAATCAGCAGCAATGCCCCAGCCTGGTTGAGGAAACTGGAGGTAAAAGAGATGCCGAATTTTACCGGCGTCAGCGCCAGACCGCGTTTGAGTATTGGGCTGCTGCGGTTAAAATCCGTGATTTCTGTGCGGCGCTTTGCGTAATCTGCGCTGGCCTCGAGCTGACGGGTAATTTCCGTCATGATGTTGTGTTCGACCGTTTGATGGTAGTGCGTCACATTGCGTTCAGTGTCGCCATAGTAGTTACGTTTACGCACTTCCAGCGGATCAAGGCCAAGCTCCCGTGCGATGTGGTCCATAATCTGTTCGATGGCAACCATACCTTGCGGCCCGCCAAATCCACGGTAGGCGGTATTCGATGCCAGATTGGTGCGGCAACGGTAGCCAGTCACGCGCGCATCACCGAGGTAATAAGCGTTGTCGGCGTGGAACATAGCGCGATCGCAGATCGATCCTGACAGATCCAGCGAATATCCGCAGTTAGCCGCCAGATCGATAACCACTCCGTGCAACATGCCAGAATCAGTGAAACCCACGTCATAGCGCACAAAAAACGGATGCCGTTTGCCGGTAATACGCATGTCGTCACGGCGTGCAAGACGCATTTTTACCGGGCGGCCAGTTAATACCGCTACCAGCGCGGCGTGGCAGGCAATACCCGCCGCCTGGGTTTCTTTGCCGCCAAACCCACCGCCCATGCGGCGCATATCTACTGTGACTTTGTTCATCGTGACGCCAAGCACTGAAGCCACCAGCTTTTGCACTTCTGTCGGATGCTGGGTTGACGACCAGACCAACACACAGCCATCTTCCCCAGGCTGGACTACTGCAATCTGTCCTTCGAGATAAAAGTGCTCCTGGCCACCGATGTGAAATTGCCCCTGAATGCGGTGCGCAGCGCTTGCCAGCGCAGCATCAGCATCACCGCGTTGATGAACGTGCGGTTCCTGAACATAGTGTTCGCGACGTAATGCCTCTTCAACATCCAGCACCGCTTCAAGCACGTCATATTCGATAACGATCTTTTGCGCGGCTGCACGCGCGGCTTCTGGGGTATCGGCGGCTACCGTGAGGACAACCTGGCCGTGATACTCAACTTTGTCGCGGGCAAATAGCGGGTCGCCTGGCGCTAACGGGCCAATATCCAACTCGCCGGGAACATCCTGCCAGCTAAAAACACGGATTACACCGGGTATGGCGTAACATTCGCGAGTATCAATATCGAGGATGCGCGCGTGGGCGTGTTGGCTGAGAACCGGGCATAAGTGCAACATGCCGGGCAAAGTCAGTTTGTCATCAATGTATTCCGCTTTACCGCTGACGTGTTTATCTGCGCTTTCATGTTTGCGGCTTTCGCCTGCGCCACCGTGCAATTTGCGAGAAAACTGCTCGATCAATGACTGTTCTGACAGGCGCACAGGATTAGTTGACATAATGTTGTACCTCCAGTGCGTAAGCCGTTTCGGCGTGTTGTAGCACCAGGCGTCGTAGCAGATTTTGCGCGAGTTTCAGGCGATAGACTCCGCTGCCACGGAAATCACTTAACGGCTGGAAATCTTCGGCCAGCGCGGCACACGCCTGAGCCAGTGATTGCGAGTTGAGCGGCAAACCTGTCAGCGCGTTTTCAGCCCCTTTTGCGCGCGCCGGAACCGCCGCCATGCCACCGAAAGCCAGCCGAGCGCTCTGCACTTTTCCGGCGGAAAAATGCAGGTTGAATGCGCCAAAGACTGTCGAAATATCGTCATCCATCCGTTTGGATATTTTCCATGCGGCAAACGTCGGGGAGACTGCCGCCCGCTCAATAATCACCGCAGTGATAAATTCCCCAGGTTGCAAAGCTGTTTTGCGATAACTGAGGAAGAATTCATCGAGCGGCAACGTGCGCAGTTCATCACCGCAGCGCAATTCCAGTTGCGCACCGAGCGCCAGCAGCATTGGCGCACCATCGCCAATCGGCGAAGCGTTAGCCAGATTTCCGGCAAGCGTGGCGTGATTGCGAATTTGCGGCGAGGCAAAGCGGTCGAGCATCTGCGAAAATGCCGGGATCACTGGCTGTAAAACCTCCTGACACGCCTGCAATGTTGCCATCGCCCCAATGCGAATTTGGCTGTCGGTGATGGAAACCGTTTTGAGTTCATCCACCTGATTGAGTGCAATAATCAATGGCAGTGTCTGAAATTGCTGGGTGATAGTTAGCACCAGATCGGTACCACCAGCCAGCAAGCGAGCCTGCGGATTTTGCTGGTACAGCGATGCCAGTTGCTCAACGGTCTTTGGCAACAGGCAGCGGTTGGATTTACTAAGCTCGGCGACCTGCGATTGTTGCAGCGACTTTAAGCGTGCGACAGTTTGCATCTCAGTGCGAGTAAACTGGTCAGTACGCGTACCGCAACTTTGCTGCATCGCCTGAATAATTGGCCGATAACCCGTACAACGGCACAGGTTTCCGGCGAGTTGTTTTTCTATTTCATGACGGTCAGTCGGGCTATGCGCTTTTTGCAGTGCGAATCCCGACATCACAAAACCTGGGGTACAAAAACCACATTGCGAAGCGTGGCAATCGCTCATCGCCTGCTGCACCGGATGCAATTTGCTGCCGTCTGCTAAATCCTCCACGGTCAGCAACTGTTTGCCATCAAGCTGGCTGACCAGCGTGATGCAGCTATTGGCGCTGTCATAGCGCATTTTCTCGCCATCAACCTGGCCGAGCACCACCGTACACGCCCCGCAATCACCCGATGCGCACCCTTCTTTGCTGCCACAGCGCTGTTCACTGCCGCGCAGCCAGTTCAGCACCGTGGTATTTGGGTCAACGTTATCAAGGGTCTTTAAGGTTTGATTGAGCAAAAATTGAATCATGCCGCGACCTCCAGCGAGCCACGTTGCCAGACGCATTTACCGTTTACCCAGGTGTGCCAGATGTTACGGTCATCGCCGAGCGTCATCAGCACGAACAACTTTTCATAAATATCCCGACTGTTGGCGTAGCGCAGTTTCTGCAATGGCGTTACGGCTAAGTCCAGCACCACAAAATCCGCCTCTTTACCGGGCAGGAAGTTGCCGATTTTGTCATCCAGATCCAGCGCGTGTGCCCCGCCCAATGTAGCGTGATAAAACGCTTCGCTAGCGCACAGACGGTATCCTTGCAGTTGGGCAACTTTGTATGCTTCGGCCAGGGTTTGTAGCATGTTAAAGGTGGTGCCTGCGCCAACGTCGGTACCAATCCCCATGCGGATCCCCCGCTCATGGCACTGTTTGAGGTTAAACAGCCCGCTGCCGAGAAACAGATTTGAGGTTGGGCAAAAGGCGATGGCCGATTCAGTGCGGTGCAGGCAATCCCATTCACACTCTTGCAAATGGATGGCGTGAGCAAACACGCTGCGTTTTCCGGTGAGTTGGTACTGGTGATAAACGCCAAGATAGCTTTCAGAGTCGGGCCACAGGTTTTTCACCCATTCCACTTCGGCACTGTTTTCACTTAAATGGGTATGCAGCCAGGTATCGGGAAATTCTTCGCGCAGTGTCTGCACCACTTTGAGTAATTCAGGTGAAGATGTCGGCGCAAAACGCGGCGTCAGCGCATAGTTCAGGCGCCCTTTTTTATGCCAGCGCTGAATCAACTCACGCGTTTGCTGATAACTTTGCGCCGGTGTTTCGGTAAGATATTCCGGCGCGTTGCGATCCATCATCACTTTGCCCGCAATGATGCGCATGGAAAGATGTTCTGCTGCGCTGAAAAGCGCTTCCACCGACTGCGGATGAACCGTGCCAAAAACCAATGCGGTGGTGGTACCGTTGCTCAACAGTTGGCCAAGGAAAAATGCTGACATTTTCGCGGCGTACGAACTGTCCTGATACTGGCTCTCAACCGGGAAAGTGTAAGTTTGTAGCCATTCGAGTAACTGCTCGCCATACGCGCCTATCATTTCTGTTTGCGGATAATGCAGGTGGGTATCAACAAAGCCGGGAATGATTAATTTGCCGCGATAATCGAGATAATCACTTTCGCTACGCAAATGCATGCGCCCTTCTTCCCATGGCAACAAAGCCACCACCGTACCACCATCAATAAATAACAACGCATCATCATGGTGACGCGCATTCGCCAGCAACTCGTCAGGACGAGTTCCGGTTTGGGTTATATCGAAGAACTGGCCGCGTAACGCCTGCGTGTAATTAACTGTCATCGCCATGCCTGTAATGGTTTTGTGAAGAATGAGTTAATGATTGCAATGTTGATGCCACATTGAGGTTTGTCTTTAATCTTTTTTATAACAGTAGCTTAGAATACATTTTCCTTTGCTGCGCAACATTTAAGCAACTTTAGAGAAGGCAATCGGTTGCCTTTGGTCGCAATCGGTTGCCTTTTGGTATTATTAGTTGAGGATGCAAAAATCCGCGGGGTCTCATGCACCAGAAAGTTGCACACGGCAGATACCGCTGCACCAGCAGCGTGCAGGCCCTTGCAACGTCGTTTTTAGCACAAAGTTGAATTATCACTAACTGCCTTAGCATGCTAAGGTATTACCAAACAAAAACCTTTGAGGAACAGTGAGATGATTATTTTGGTGACCGGTGCAACTTCCGGATTTGGTGAGAGTATTACTCGTCGTTTCGTACAACAGGGTCATAAAGTCATTGCTACTGGACGCCGTCAGGAACGTCTGCAAGAGCTCAAAGATGAGCTGGGTGAAAGCATCATTACGCTGCAACTTGATGTGCGTAACCGTGCGGCTATCGAAGTGGCGATGGAACAGTTACCGGCGGCCTGGCGCAACATTGATGTGCTGGTGAATAATGCGGGCCTGGCGCTGGGTATGGAACCGGCTCATAAAGCGGACCCGGATGACTGGGAAACGATGATTGATACCAACAACAAAGGCCTCGTGTATATAACGCGCGCCGTGCTGCCTGGCATGGTCGAGCGTGATCGCGGTCATATTATTAATATCGGTTCTACCGCGGCTAACTGGCCATATGCTGGTGGCAACGTGTACGGGGCCACGAAAGCATTTGTGCGCCAGTTCAGCCTGAACTTACGTACCGATCTGCATAAGACGGCAATCCGCGTGACGGATATCGAGCCTGGTTTGGTCGGCGGTACTGAGTTTTCCAATGTACGTTTCAAAGGTGATGACGGCAAAGTCGAGAAAACCTATGAAAACGCCAACGCTTTAACCCCTGAAGATGTGACCGAAGCGGTTTGGTGGGTGGCGACACTGCCTAAACACGTCAACATCAATACGCTTGAGATGATGCCGGTTAGCCAGACGTTTGCTGGATTAAGCATTCACCGCGAAGGTTAATCACCTTGTCCATATTCGAAGGGATTTCGGGTATGGGCGACCGTGCAAATAAATGTTAAATTTGCACGGTTCTTCCAAAAAAAGAAAAATTTAATGCTACCGTCAACATTGCTTAACCCCACTCAGCCCGTTAACCAACAAATCTATCGCATTTTGCGTCGCGATATTGTGCGTTGCCTGATTCCGCCAGGAACGCCGCTGTCTGAAAAAGAAGTGGCAATCCGCTTTGAAGTGTCCCGCCAACCGGTTCGTGAAGCCTTTATCAAACTGGCGGAAACTGGCCTGGTGCAAATTCGCCCGCAGCGTGGAACTTACGTTAATAAGATTTCCGTCAGCCATGTTAAGAACGGCTGCTTTATCCGTGAAGCGATTGAGCGTGCGGTAGCGAAGCGTGCGGCAAGTATGGCGACAGACGAGCACCTTTATATGCTCGAGCAATTGCTGAACCAACAACGCATCGCCATTGACCGCAACCAGTTAGACGACTTCTTCCAGTTAGATGACGAATTTCACCAGCAACTGGCGCTGGTTGCCGATTGTAGCCTGGCCTGGGACACGGTCGAAAACATCAAAGCGACGATGGACCGGGTGCGTTATATGAGCCTTGATCACGTTTCGCCACCAGAGATGCTGCTCGCACAACATTACGATATTTTCGACGCCTTAAAACGCCATGATGAAGACGGTGTGGATCAGGCGATGTACCGCCATCTGCATGAGATTAGCCAGTCGATATTATTGATTCGTAAAGAGAAGCGTGACTGGTTTAGTGAAGAGTAATGTTTGAAGAAGAATGATTGAAGTCTCGCCCGTCACCGGGCGAGATTAATATGTAGTATTTAGAACTTAGCCACTGTCGCTTTCGCACCGTTTTCACGTAACGCCAAATAACTCTCAGTGACTCGCTGAACGAATTTCTCGTTAGCTGGCAAATCCTCACCAAAGATAGTTTTCAGCCCCAGAAGAGCTTTAACACGGGTTTCCCCTTCTTTGCTTGACGCCACCGCTTGCTGAATCGCCGGCAGTAATGGGTCGCTCACTTCAATTGGATTACCCTGCTCATCAACACCGCCAACATAACGCATCCAACCGGCAACACCCAGCGCCAACAGATCAAACTGACTACCGTTTGCCAGATGCCAACGAATGGAGTCTAACCAACGTTGTGGCAGCTTCTGGCTACCGTCCATGGCAATTTGCCAGGTACGGTGGCGCAGTGCCGGGTTGGTGTAACGGGCAATTAATGAATCCGCATATTTTGCCAGATCAACACCCTGCACGGTTAAGGTAGGTGCTTGTTGTTGCAGCATTAATGCCTTAGCAGTCCGACGGTAGTTTTCATCCTGCATACATTCAGAAATATGCTGATAACCCGCCAGGTAACCCAGGTAAGCCAGGAAGGAGTGGCTGCCGTTGAGCATGCGAAGTTTCATTTCTTCGTATGGCAGAACGTCTTTTACGAGTTCCGCGCCTGCTTTTTCCCATTCAGGACGGCCAGCAACGAAGTTATCTTCGATGACCCACTGACGGAAAGGTTCGCAAGCCACAGCCGCAGGATCAGCAACGCCGGTCGCTTGTGCCACTTGTTCCAGCGTTTCAGCCGTAACCGCTGGCACAATGCGGTCAACCATGGTGGATGGGAATGTCACATTCGCTTGGATCCACGCCGCCAGTTCCGGGTTCAACGCCTGCGCATAGGCAGTAATAACGTTACGGGTGACATGACCGTTTTCAGGCATGTTGTCACAAGACATCACGCTAAATGCTGGCAGACCCGCAGCTTTACGGCGCGCCAGCGCTTCAACAATCACACCTGGCGCAGATTTTGGCTGCTGTGGATTAGCAAGATCATGGGCGATTAACGGGTGGTCCAGCAGGATGGTGCCGGTAGCTGGAGTGTGGCAATAGCCTTTTTCAGTCACGGTCAGGGAAACAATGGCCACTTCAGGTTGGGTCAGTGCACTAAATACCGCTTCCAGACCATCAACCTGCGCATGAATGGCGTCTTTCACCACACCCACTACGCGGCAATGCCAGGCGTCGGCAGACATTTCTGCCACGCTATAAAGGTTGTCCTGCTGCTTCAAATCAACAATTTGCTGCTCGCCACCAATCAAATTGACTTCGCAGTAACCCCAGTCGCTACCATGTTCATTAGCCAGGATGTCGGCATAAACTGCCTGATGTGCGCGATGGAACGCACCAAAACCCAGATGAACGATGCGTGATACCAGTTTGCTACGGTCATATTTCGGGAGAATAGCTTTTGCAGATAAGAGTTTGTTTTCCATTTTTACAACTCGCTGTGTAGTAACTTGGGGACAGCTACAGACTACCTGCTATGGTAGTCTGCATTTTGATTTGAATTAAACTTTAGCCATTTGGTATGACACGAAATTCAAAGCTGTATAACAACTCATGGTTTGCGCTTTCACACATGCAGGCCTTTTACCGCGCGCTGTGATTTTGGCGTTTCAGCGGCATCTTCCAGTACGCTGAGGTCGCGGTCTCTGACTTCCGGCATCAGCAGTGCTGAAATCAAACCAACGACAGAGTAAGCAATCATCATCACTACAATCGGCCACCAGGAATCGGTCATGTTGACGAAAATACCCGCCAGCACCGGGCCAAAGCCGACGGCTACCAGACCACCCGCCTCTTTAGATATTGCCATTCGGGTAAAGCGATTACGCGAACCAAACATTTCTGCCATGGTGATATTTTCCAGAGCAAACAGCCCCAGTACCGCCACATTATGAATAATGATGATCGAGGCCATAATCACATTCACCTCGTTGCTCTTATCCATAATCATCGACAGCATTGGATACGCGAGAATAATCGAGGAGATACTGACGATAATATAAGGAACACGACGCCCTATTTTATCGGACAGCCAGCCGAGGAATGGAATGGTAAAGAAGCCAATCACGGAGCTAATCATCAGGGCATCGGTCGGTACACTTTTCTCAAACAGCAGTGTCTGAACGAGGTAACCGGCGAGGAAGGTTTGAATCAGCCCTGAGTTACCCGCCTGACCAAAGCGCAGCCCTGTAGCCAGCCAGAATGATTTACTGGTGAACATCGCACCCAAAGAATGGGTTTTATCCGCGGCTTGTTTTGCCGCCGCAGTGTTCCCTGCTTCGTCGTTTACTTTCTCAAATACCGGGCTTTCTTTGAGGTTCATACGCAGCCAGATGGCAAAAATCATCACCACTACACTTGCGAGGAACGGCACACGCCAGCCCCAGGCCAACAACTCTTCTTTTGACAGGAAGAAGAACATGATGGCCCAGATAGCGGTCGCTGATAATGTGCCGCAGTTAGTCCCCATCGCCACCAGCGAAGAAATAATGCCGCGCTTACCTTTTGGCGCATATTCAGCAAGCATGGTTCCGGCACCGGATATTTCGGCACCCGCACCCAATCCCTGAATAATACGCAGCAACACCAGTAACATCGGCGCAAAGATACCAATTTGCGCGTAGGTCGGTAACACGCCAATTAAGGTGGTACAGATCCCCATCATGGTGATGGTAATAAACAACACTCTCTTACGACCAATGGTGTCCCCCATGCGGCCAAAGAAGAAAGCCCCCGCTATACGGGCGATGTAACCGGCTCCATAAGTCCCCATCGCCAGGATAAGTGCCATAGCGGCAGATTGTTCCGGGAAGAAGATTTCGTGGAAAACCAGTGCCGCCCCAAGGGAGTACAACTGGAAATCCATGAATTCCAGCGCGGTTCCCAGCCAACCGGAAACCGCGGCTTTAACTAAATCGGATGTACTTCTTTCAGGCTGACTATTATTTAGCTCTATTTTTGTATTCATTTTTCTGTTCTCTGCAATTTGTCGTTGTAGGTACAGCAAATATTCGGGTTCAGAGGTTGTTGCTTAGAATTTCAATAGGACCTTGCAGCATTGCTTTTGGTCTTTCTCGAAGAGTTCCATTGCATCAAGCACCTGTGTGTAGGCGTACTGGTGGGTGATGAGTTTCTCCGGTTGGATCTTCCGCTCAGTCATCCAGTTAATGACCATTGGGAATCGATTACTGTTAAGGCGCGAACTATAAATAGTCAGTTCTTTGCTAGTGATGGCCTGCTGGCTCAGAACACAGGGATCAGAAGAGAATCCCATAATGCCAATACGTGCCGCAGGCGAGGCAATGCCGATAGCTTCCGGCAAAATCGAAGGATGACAGGCAGCGTCAATGATAAGCGTCGGGCGAATGCCCAGTTTTTCGAGTTCGGTTTTCAACTCAATATGAGTGTTGTTGATGACCCGGTCAGCACCATTGGCTTTCGCCATATCCAGGCGTTCATCAATACGATCAGCAACAATGATTTCTTTCACGCCGTAAACACCGCGCAGTGCCTGAATCGAGGTTAACCCCATTGGGCCTGCGCCATAGACAAGCGCCGTATCCAGCGGGCCAGGATTCATCTGGCTACAAATGTTTGCCGCAATGGTAAACGGCTCGACCATGGTGGCTTCGTTATCGGGAATACTGTCTGGCACCCGATGTGCATTGTTGGCAGGCAAAGTGACATATTCGCTAAACCCGCCATCGCGATGTACGCCAACCACCTGAAGTTCAGCGCAAACATTTGGCCGCCCGACTAAACACGGATAGCAATGACCGCAACTCACCACCGGGTCGCCAACCACGCGCTCGCCAATGCGTGAAGACTCAACACCTTCACCCACCGCATCTATGTGGCCGAAAAACTCATGTCCAATGACGCGTGGGTATTTAGCAAACGGGTTATGGCCACGATAAATATGCACATCGGAACCACAAATACCGGCGCTGCTTACACGAATACGCACTTCTCCCGGTTGTGGTTGTGGAACGGGACGTTCTTCAATGACCAATTTTTCAGGCTGCTGTATGGTTACGCTTTTCATAGTTTTCTCTCCTGTTACCAGTTCCACAAGGTGCCATCTTCAAGGCGTGCGACCGGCAAGTAAGCAGGTTCGTAGGGGTATTTCGCGGCCAGTTTTTCGTCGAACTCAATTCCGATGCCCGGTTTTTCACCCGGGTGCATGTAGCCATTGTCGAACGTCCAGTTGTGTGGGAACACTTCGAGCATTTGTTCGGAGTAACCCATGTATTCCTGCACGCCGAAGTTCGGTACCCACAAGTCAAAGTGCAGCGCCGCAGCGTGGCAAATTGGCGAAAGGTCAGAAGGCCCATGCGAACCGGTGCGCACCTGGTAAAGCGAAGCAAAGTCGGCAATTCGGCGCATCCCACTGATGCCGCCCGCGTGAGTGATGGTGGTGCGGATGTAATCGATAAGCTGTTCTTCGATAAGCTGTTTACAGTCCCAGATGCTGTTAAATACTTCGCCCACTGCGATCGGCGTAACGGTGTGTTGACGAATTAAACGGAAGCACTCCTGGTTTTCGGCAGGTGTCGGGTCCTCCATCCAGAACAAGCGGTGTTCTTCGATGCTCTTACCAAAGCGCGCAGCTTCGATTGGCGTCAGACGGTGGTGCATGTCATGCAGCAGATGTTCGTTAAAACCAAATTTATTGCGCACCGCTTCGAAAAGCTTCGGTGTGAAATCGAGGTATTTTTCAGTGGACCACAGCTGTTCTTCCGGCCAGTCGCCTTTGGTTGCTGGTTCGTAAGCCTGCCCTTTTCCTTTTGCCATGCCGTAGGTCGTTTTCATGCCGGGCACACCGCACTGCACGCGAATGGCTTTGAAACCCAACTCTTTGTGACGCGCGTAGTCGTCCAGTACCTCGTCGATGGAATGGCCGGTGGTGTGGCAGTAAACCATCACTCCTTCACGGGATGCGCCACCCAACAATTGGTATAGCGGCATGTTGGCGGCTTTGGCTTTAATGTCCCATAACGCCACGTCGACCGCCGAAATTGCCGACATAGTGACAGGGCCACGACGCCAGTACGCGCCTTTATAGAAGAACTGCCAGATATCTTCGATGCGATGTGCATCACGGCCAATTAACTGCGGGCAGACATGATCTTTGAGGTAGGAGGCGACAGACAACTCGCGGCCATTTAACGTGGCATCTCCCAGCCCGGTGAGTCCATCGTCAGTAGTAATTTTTAGCGTGACAAAGTTACGTCCAGGGCAAGTGACAAAAACTTCTGCTTTTACAATCTTCATTCGGATTCCCTTACAACACATTGGTCGACAGTCTTCAATGCATGTAAAACTACGTCACCGCCAACTACCATACAAGTATGCTTATTGAATTTTAGCGTGTTGAGTCACAATTAATTTGTGACTCTTGCGTAGTGTTTCAGTGGGAATGCGAGAAAAGCAGGAAGATTATCCGAAGGGAAATGACGTATCAGGCGCGGCCCCAACCCGCCACGATAATTAACATGCCGCTAAACGCGACGGCCGCCCCCACCCAGTCGTATGTACTTAACTTAACGCCGTCAATCCAGCGTAACCACAGCAAAGCTGTCATCACATAAACCCCGCCATAAGCGGCATACACGCGCCCACTAGCTGCCGGATGGAGGGTTAACAGCCAGACAAACATCGCCAGTGATAATGCCGCGGGAACCAGCAACCACGCCGAACCATCGCGTTTTAACCAAAGCGTCGGTAAAACACAGCCGATGATTTCAGCGAGCGCAGTAACAAAAAAGAGCAAGGTTGTTTTGATCATATTGAACATTGTCTGGAATAATGAGGTCAATAAGTGGGTCATCTGATATATCCCACTCGCCAGTGGTATTTTTTACATCAACAAAAGGGGCTTCACCCTAAAAGGAATCGACAATGAACACAATCCTTCGCAAACGTCTGTCCGTGGCAATTTTGCCGTTGGCAATGTTGCTGAGCGCAGTTGCGTTTGTTCAACCAGCTCATGCTCAGACAAGTAAGCTGATCGTTGAGTCAGGTGACAATGCGCAAACTCGCCAGGATGCGGCGATGGACAAAGAGCAATGGAATGACACACGCCAGTTGCGTCAGAAAGTGAACAAACGCACCGAGAAAGAGTGGGATAAAGCCGACGTGGCTTTCGATGCCCGTGATAATTGCCAGAAAAGCACCAACCTTAACGCCTATTGGGAACCCAACACCCTGCGTTGTCTGGACCGTCGTACCGGTCGCGATGTCGCACCGTAACTGGCAACTGTAGTCAATAAGGCTTCTGCCTGGAAGCCTTACCACTTTGAAAGGAACTCACATGCCCCACGATTTGCAAATCAAACTTCGCCCGCTAGAACGCGAAGATCTCCGTTTCGTCCATCAACTGGATAACAACGCAAGTGTGATGCGCTACTGGTTTGAAGAGCCCTACGAGGCGTTTGTCGAATTGTCAGATTTGTACGACAAACATATTCACGACCAAAGTGAGCGGCGTTTTGTCATTGAATGTAATGGCGAGAAAGCCGGTCTGGTGGAATTGGTCGAAATTAACCATGTTCACCGCCGTGCCGAATTCCAGATAATTATTTCGCCAGACTATCAGGGCAAAGGGCTGGCATCTCGAGCCGCTATACTTGCGATGGATTACGGGTTTATGGTGCTGAACCTGTACAAGCTGTATTTAATTGTTGATAAAGAAAATGCCAAAGCCGTGCATATCTATAAGAAACTGGGCTTTATGGTGGAAGGCGAATTAATCCACGAATTCTTTATTAATGGTGAGTATCGCAACACAATCCGGATGTGCATTTTCCAGCATCAGTATCTGACAGAGCACAAAACCAGCGGCAGTCTGTTAAAACCTACCGCGCAGTAAACAAGTCCATCTCACCCTGGACCAGGGTGAGATGTCCTATAAATGCGGGCTATGACAGATTCAGCGTGGCGCGATGTTTGGCAGACTCCATCCCTAGCTCAATCATTTCCATAACCTGAATAGCTTGTGCTGCCGGCACTGGGTTTTCGCCGTGACCGGTAAGAGCATCACGAATCGCCGCATAGTAAGCCGGGTAATTACCAGGCACTGTCAACAGCGTTTGTTCCGCCATCACGTCGCCCTGCGCCAGCGTTAATACGCCATCACGCATATCATAACCCCAGTCTTCCTGCGGTAGACGTTCGCCCGCTTTCAGGCGATCTTCCTGTGGGTCCAGGCCATATTTGATGTAACTGCCACGCGCTCCGTGCACGATATAACGAGCAGTTTCTGCCGCCGCCAACAAAGTGCCGTGTAAGACAACGCGGCGTTGAGGATAGGCCAATACCGCGTGGAAGTAGTCAGTGGCTTGCGCACCCGGGCGCAACTGGCCTAAATCCACGGTCAGGCTTACCGGCAATCCGAAAAGATTTAGCGCCTGGTCGATAAGATGTGGCCCTAAGTCGTACCAGATACCACTGCCGACACCAGCCTGCTCACGCCAGCGATTGCGAACTTGCGGACGGTAGCGGTCGAAGTGCGATTCAAAATAGGCCACTTCGCCCAAAGTACCGTCTGCCAGCAGCCCTTTCAGGGTTAAGAAATCACTGTCCCAACGGCGGTTATGGAATACTGAGAGTAACAAACCACAGCTTTTTGCCAGTGCATCCAGTTCACGCGCTTGTGACAACGTCACGGTAAACGGTTTATCGACCACCACATGCTTGCCTGCTTCCAGCGCGGCTTTAGCCAACGGGAAATGCGTGTCGTTAGGTGTTGGGATAACAATCAGGTCGATATTTGGGTCGTTGAAAAGATGATGAGGGTCAGAGACAACCGGCATGTTTGGCCAGTCAGCATGAACTTTCGTGGCATCGCTGCTGGAAACACCCGCCAGGACCATGCCAGGCGTACCGACAATTAATGGTGCGTGAAAGGTTTTGCTGGCGTAACCGTAACCGATTAGTCCGACACGAATGTTATCACTCATTTGCGTTCCTCATTATTTTTGACGGTTCATTTGACACCATCCCACAGATTGTAACAACAGGTAATTATATTGTTGCGTGCTAGTTGCGTATTCCACAGCCTACCTGTCCGTAAGACGGCATCCAACTGGCGTTTTGCCATAACCAGCCGATGAAAACTCCTAAAAATTTAAACTCGGGTTATTCGTAGATAAATAAAAAGCGATTTACGGTTATTATTCGGACAAAACAAACGTACTGCGTGCCCTTTCCTCTTTTATTTTATGGATAACCACCCCCCATGACTGCTCTCGATTATTTAATGAAGTTCCGTAAAATCAGTTCGTCCGAAAGCCTTGAAAAACTGTTTGATCATCTTAACTACACCCTGACAGATAATAATGAACTGATGAATATGTATCGCGCAGCCGATCATCGTCGGGCGGAATTAGTTTCAGGCGGACGTCTGTTTGATTTAGGCTGTGTGCCAAAATCGGTCTGGCGGTATGTGCTCTAGCATCACAGGTAGCAAAGCGCTGAAAAAACCTTATAATCCTCCCGCCTTATGATTCGCATAAGGAAAGTCTCATACTTTTTCGGGAGGTAACATGACGACGACCCAAGAACCCATGCAAGCACCTCGTATTGCAGGCTGGCTTCTGGCCCCTCTCGCCTGGCTTTTGATGACGCTTCTCAGCAGCACTATTGCGCTAGCCATTTATCTTATGATGCTCATCACCCCAGAAAGCCATCGACTTATGAGCGCACAAGGCCCCAAAATGGTGCTCCTTTGGTACACCTCAATTGCCTGTGCCATTGCCATGTGGGGTTACACCATGTGGTTGACTATTGCCTTCTTCAAACGTCGTAAGAATGTGGTACGTCATTATATTCTTTGGTTATTACTGTCAGTACTGTTAGCGATTAAAGCCTTCGCATTTTCCCCAGTAAGTGACAGCCTGGCATTACGTCAGTTGATGTTTCCTTTGTTGGCTGCCGCCTTGTTGGTTCCTTACCTCAAGCGTTCACAGCGCGTGAAGCAAACATTTATTAAACCGTAATAACCCTATAATCGTTCTGTTGTCGTCATCGGCCTGTTGGCCGATAATAGGCGGCTTTTTTTTGGTTTCAGGTCTTATTCATGACAGATTATTTGCTGCTCTTTGTTGGAACGGTGCTGGTCAATAACTTCGTATTAGTGAAGTTTCTTGGTCTGTGTCCGTTTATGGGGGTTTCCAAAAAACTGGAGACCGCTATTGGCATGGGGCTGGCGACCACTTTTGTACTGACGCTGGCTTCTATTTGCGCCTGGCTGGTCAATGAGTTGATCCTTATTCCTCTCGACTTAGTCTATTTGCGCACGCTGGCCTTTATTCTGGTGATTGCCGTTGTTGTTCAATTTACCGAAATGGTGGTTCGCAAAACCAGCCCGGCGCTCTATCGCCTGTTGGGGATCTTCTTGCCACTGATTACCACTAACTGCGCGGTGCTCGGCGTTGCGTTGCTCAACATCAATCTTGGCCACAACTTCCTGCAATCCGCGCTTTATGGCTTTTCAGCTGCGGTAGGTTTTTCACTGGTGATGGTGTTGTTTGCGGCTATTCGGGAACGTCTGGCGGTTGCCGATGTGCCTGCGCCTTTTCGCGGGAATGCCATTGCACTAATCACCGCAGGCTTGATGTCTTTGGCCTTTATGGGCTTTAGCGGCCTGGTAAAGTTCTGATGAGTACTATTTGGATTGCGGTGATAGCTCTGGGCCTGTTAGGCCTGGTATTCGGGCTGATCCTCGGCTATGCCTCACGCCGTTTTCGTGTCGAAGAAGACCCGATTGTCGATAAAATTGATGAGTTGCTGCCGCAAAGTCAGTGCGGCCAATGCGGTTACCCTGGCTGCCGTCCCTATGCCGAAGCGGTAGGAAACCAGGGTGCGAATATCAACTTGTGCGCACCCGGCGGTGAGGCGGTGATGCACAAAATTGCCACATTACTTAACGTCGACCCGCAACCTATTGATGGTGATGCCGATGCGCAAGAGCCCGTGCGTATGTTGGCGGTTATCGACGAAGCCAACTGTATTGGCTGCACCAAGTGCATTCAGGCTTGCCCGGTTGACGCCATTGTCGGCGCAACCCGAGCCATGCACACCGTTATTAGTGACCTTTGCACCGGATGCAATTTATGTGTCGACCCGTGCCCAACGCGCTGTATTGATTTGCGCCCGGTCGAAACCACCACAGAAAGCTGGAAGTGGGATCTGCAAACCATCCCGGTTCGACTCATTCCGGTGGAGCAAAATGTTTAAGCTATTTACCCGTTTCAAAAAAGATAAAATTTGGGATTTTGACGGTGGCATTCATCCACCGGAAATGAAAACTCAATCCAACGGCACGCCGCTACGCCAGGTTCCTTTACCGCAAAAACTGGTTATCCCGTTAAAGCAGCACATTGGTGCTGAGGGAGAGCTGTGCGTGAAACCCGGTGATTACGTGCTGCGTGGTCAACCATTGACTCGCGGGCGTGGTCGCATGTTGCCGGTTCACGCTCCTACCTCAGGAACCGTTACCGCCATTGCGCCCCACTCTACAGCTCATCCTTCTGCGCTGGCTGAGTTGAGTGTCCTGATTGAAGCCGATGGCGAAGACCAATGGATTGAACGCGACGGCTGGCAGGACTATACCTCCCGCAGCCGTGAGGAGCTGATTGAGCGCATTCATCAGTTTGGCGTGGCAGGTTTGGGTGGCGCAGGTTTCCCCACGGGCAATAAATTGCACGGTGGCGGCGATAAAATCGAGACGCTGATTATCAATGCGGCTGAATGCGAACCGTACATTACTGCCGATGACCGCCTGATGCAGGATTGTGCCGCGCAAATCGTCGAAGGTGTGCGCATCCTCGCGCATATCTTAAAACCTCAGCGCGTTTTAATCGGTATTGAAGACAATAAACCGCAGGCGATTTCGATGCTGCGTGCGGTGTTATGTGATACCCACGGCATTCAACTACGCGTCATCCCAACCAAATATCCGTCTGGTGGCGCAAAGCAACTGACTCAGATTCTGACGGGGAAACAGGTACCACAGGGTGGGCGTTCTTCCGATATCGGCGTGCTGATGCAAAACGTCGGGACGGCCTTCGCGGTGAAGCGCGCCATTGTTGATGGTGAGCCTTTAACTGAGCGCGTAGTGACGTTAACCGGCGGTGCCGTTCAACAGCCAGGTAATGTCTGGGCACGGTTAGGAACTCCGGTTCGCCATCTGCTTGATTTTGCAGGATTCCGTCCGGGCCATGATCAACAAGTGATTATGGGCGGCCCACTGATGGGCTTTTGTCTGCCGTGGCTGGATGTTCCGGTAGTTAAAATCACCAACTGTTTGCTGGCCCCATCGGCCAACGAAATGGGTGAGCCGCAGGAAGAACAGAACTGTATCCGTTGCAGCGCCTGCGCCGATTCTTGCCCGGCTGATTTGTTGCCACAGCAGCTTTACTGGTTTAGCCGTGGGCAGCAGCACGATAAAGCCCAGGCTCACAACCTGAAAGATTGCATTGAATGCGGCGCTTGCGCCTATGTGTGCCCCAGCAACATTCCGCTGGTGCAGTACTTCCGTCAGGAAAAAGCCGAGATCCGCGAAATCGAGCTGGAAGCAAAACGCACTGCTGAAGCGAAGATTCGCTTTGAGGCACGCCAGGCGCGTCTTGAACGTGAAAAAGCCGCTCGTCAGGAACGCCATAAGAAGGCAGCGGTTCAGCCAACTGCGAAAGATAACGATGCAATTCAGGCAGCACTTGCTCGCGTGAAAAACAAGCAAGCACAAAGCAATGAACCGATTGTGATTCAGGCAGGTAGTCTGCCAGATAACCAGCAGGTTATTGCGGCGCGTGAAGCTCGCAAAGCGCAGGCTCGCGCTCGTCAGGCAGAGAAAGATACGCAAACAAGCGTGGCAGAAACCACGGCGACAGACCCGCGCAAAGCAGCCGTTGAAGCGGCTATCGCCCGTGCTAAAGCGCGTAAAGCGGCGCAAGCTGGCGAATCTGCTCCGGTAACTGAGAGTGCTGAAGTCACTAAAGTCGACGCCGTTGACCCGCGTAAGGCGGCTGTCGAAGCGGCTATCGCCCGCGCTAAAGCGCGTAAAGCGGCGCAAGCTGGCGAATCTGCTCCGGTAACTGAAAGCGCTAAAGCCACTAAAGTCGACGCCGTTGACCCAC
>NZ_JAHWLU010000012.1:0-67162 GCF_022134725.1 Buttiauxella sp. S19-1 | reverse complement strand
ATAATATGTTAAGGTTGCGCCCGTCGTTGGGGAGTAGCCGATTTTCGCCATTGCGAAAATGTACATGTCAACATACTCGTTACTTGTTTTAGCAGGCTTTTTAAACAAGAAAATAACGTGGCATGTACGACTCAAACACTGAGTAGGCGAGACCATAGGCACGTAGCCATCGTTTTAGTTGGGGATGGTCGACGTGTATATGGATATTCCCAACTGAGGCGTTTGTATGAATCTCTCCGCTACAATTATTCTTGCTTTTGGCATGTCGATGGATGCGTTTGCTGCATCAATCGGGAAAGGTGCCACCCTCCATAAACCTAAGTTTTCCGAAGCCATACGTACCGGCCTGATTTTTGGTGTTATTGAAACGCTCACACCGCTGATTGGCTGGTGTCTGGGGATGTTGGCCAGTAAAGTTGTGCTGGAATGGAACCATTGGGTTGCTTTTATCCTGCTCGTTTTCCTCGGTATCCGAATGATCTATGAAGGGATTCGCGGCAACGATGATGAAGAGACACCAAAGCTACAACGTCATGGATTTTGGTTATTGGTCACGACAGCTATAGCAACCAGCCTTGATGCAATGGCGGTGGGCGTCGGTCTGGCATTTCTGCAAGTGAACATTATTGAAACTGCGCTGGCGATTGGTTGCGCGACCATGATCATGTCTACGATGGGTATGATGCTGGGCCGTTTTATTGGCCCACTACTGGGTAAACGCGCCGAAATTCTCGGCGGCGTGGTGTTAATTGGGATTGGTTGCCAGATCCTTTACGGCCATTTCAGCGCGCTAAGTTAAATATTCAAGCTACCTGGGCTTCGCGTCGCCAGACGCGAACCACAAAGTCAGTCTCACATTCAAATGCCGTTTCAGCCGCTAAGGCTTGCCACACTTCCGGGCGAGCGCGCCAGGCAAACGGCGTCATTTGTAGCAATGCTACCGCTTCATCACCCTTTAATGTCATCGGCCAGCTAATTTGCTGAGTCTGTTCTGCAATAAAACCAGGCAAAGATTCAGACTCAGAGCTGTGCAACACAATATTGTCGTAAATTAGGCCTTTCAACTGCATTAAATGACGGGGACCAGGGGTCGCCGTAATGACGATACCGCCAGGTTTTACCACCCGCGCCAGTTCTTCCGCTTTGCAGGGCGCGAAAATACGCACAACAGCATCAAGGCTATTATCGTCAAATGGTAAACGGTGACTTGAAGCAACGCAGAATTGCACCTGTGGGTAACGTTTAGCCGCGTAGCGAATCGCCACTTTCGCGACATCTAATCCCCAGGTCGTGCCATTTTGTTTTGCGACTACCTGTGCAAAACCGGCAGTGTAGTACCCTTCCCCACAACCAATGTCGAGTAAAGTCACGGGTGACGCTTGTTCAAGTTGTTGGCAAATGGCATCACGCAAAGGCTGGTAATGCCCGGCATCAAGAAACTTTCTGCGTGCCTGCATCATCTCGCTGCTGTCGCCTGGATCCTTAGAACGCTTATGCTGTACTGGCAGCAAATTGACGTATCCTTCTTTTGCCTTATCGAATTGGTGGCCTTGTGGGCAAAGATAACTCTTGCCAACAGCGGTAAGCGGCGCATGACAAAGCGGACAAAGATAGGACATGGGAACTCCAGGCAATCATAAAGGGCGCAAGTGTAACGCTAAACGCCCTGTTTCGAAAAGCAACTAACCGGCGGAGTTATCTGCGACAGGCTTATTTAACACCATTAAATTTGGGTCACCGTCCGGAAGACCATCAGGCTCAATATTTTCCAGTCGTAACACATCGCTCATAATTTGGCTAAATACCGGGGCTGAAACTGCTCCGCCATAATAAGCCCCATTTTCTGGATCGTTAATCACTACAACCAGCGCAAAGCGTGGATTACTGGCTGGTGCAACACCGGCCGTGTAAGCAATGTATTTATTGATGTACTTGCCGTCATCACCAATCTTCTTCGCCGTGCCCGTTTTTACCGCAACACGATATCCGTGCACCGCCGCTTTTACTCCACCGCCGCCAGGCAACGCCACGCTTTCCATCATATGTTCAACCTGATGAGCAATGACTTCAGACATCACGCGTTTCCCAACGACCGGTGGGTCAACACGGGTAATCGACAGCGGTCTGGAAATACCGTAACTACCAATGGTTGCGTAAACATGGGCCAGTTGCAGCGGCGTGACCATCAAACCATAGCCAAAAGAGAAGGTTGCACGATCCAGTTCTCCCCAGAACTTACGATGTGGTAAATAACCGCGGCTTTCTCCTGTCAGGCCCAGCCCCGTCGGCGAACCAAAGCCAAACTCTTTGTAGGTATCCAAAAGTTTTTGGATAGGCATTGCCAGCGAAAGACGTGATACCCCGGTATCGCTCGATTTTTGCAGGATCCCGGTCAACGTTAGCTGAGGGTAATAACCCACATCCCGAATCCGATGCCCGTCAATGGTATAGGGATGGGTATCCACCACACTGTCGGGTTGCACAATACCTTGTTGCAGCGCGGTCATCACTACCATGGGTTTGACCGTTGAACCGGGTTCAAAGGTGTCACTTATTGCCCGATTGCGGAAATCGTTCAACGTGGCACCATCACGGTTATTCGGGTTAAATGTCGGGCAACTTGCCATAGCCAGAACTTCACCGGTATTAACATCAAGGATAACTGCGGCGGCTGATGCGGCTTTATTCCACGAAACCGCGTTGCTTAACGCATCTTCAGTCACCGTTTGCAGACGCTCATCAATGCTTAACATTAGGTTATGCGCGGGGCTTGCCGGATTTTCAGTGATATTTTCAATGACGTGACCGTGTCGGTCTTTGCGAACTAATCGCTCCCCGCCCCTCCCCATCAATTGTCGATTGAAACTCTTTTCTATGCCCTCAATACCCTGATCATCAACATTGGTAAAACCGAGCAAATTTGCTGCGACATGCCCTGCCGGGTAAAAGCGGCGTGACTCATCGCGCAACGAAATCCCCGGTAGTTTCAAACTCTCAATATATTGGGCTTTTTGTGGATCGAGTTGACGGGCAAGGTAGATAAATCGGTCGGAAGGGCTACGACGAATACGCGCGGCGATCTCATTGAGCGGCATATTGAGCGTTGTCGCAAGTGCCTGCCAACGGCTATTCACTTGCACACCACCTTTTTCCATCACCGTTTTGGGGTCGGCCCAGATAGCTTTTACCGGTACGCTGACTGCCAATGGTCGGCCCGTACGGTCTTCAATCATGCCACGTGGAACTGTAATCGTCTCTTCGCGTAGTGAACGCATGTCCTCTTGCTTGACAAGATTCTCTGGCGAGATGATTTGCAACCAGGCTACACGTCCTAATAAAAATACCAGACACATAAGAATAGCACTGCAAAGCAGAGCAAAACGCCACTGAATAAAGTTACCCACGACTCCAGGGGCAATTTTTCTCACTTTCAATCCTTCACAACAACTAAGCGATTGAAAATTTAAACATAATGATGAAATTAACCGGACAGGAACAGTGCTACAAGATGCACTGCTTTGCTACAAAACATAACTAGTCACGGCTTGTAGAAACATATGGACAAGTAGTGCATAAGATTCAGACATGAAAAAGCCCCGCTACATGAGCGGGGCTTTCATCAAAATTTGGCGTTATTCGCGCCAGGTCTAATTCAACGGAATTAGATAGCAGTGACGTTAACTGCTGCTGGGCCTTTCTGGCCGTCCTGGATTTCGAACTCAACGTTCTGGCCTTCAGCCAGAGTTTTGAAGCCGTTACCCTGGATTGCAGAGAAGTGTACGAACACGTCTTTGCTGCCGTCAGCAGGAGTAATGAAACCAAAACCTTTAGACTCGTTGAACCACTTAACTTGACCTTTGATCTTTGCCATTTTGCAAAATTCCTTAGATTGTTTTCTTTGCCCGAAGGCATAACTTAGCTAAAACAGAGACATTACTGCATGAGGCACTAATATAAGGCTCGGCAGAGAAGCGGTATTCAACGTCAACGTGTTTACTCAGAACTTCTTTACTGAAAATGCCACACATAAACAGAACTGTACCTCGTTTAACCCAAAGTGTTATCACATACAACGCAATCAATGGCAAGCCATTTTTCGGCGTGAATCGATCTGTCGCACAAATTCTGAAACCAATATTGTTCATAAAAATGAAATGCACAAAATGTGCATAAAATTAACGGCGAACAAACGTGATTCCAGGCGTTCAGGCGATGACCGCAGACAACGTTTTTACCATAGCCCAAAGCTAACTTTTCGTCCAGACGAAGGACGAAAAAGTCGACACCACAGACATTATCATTATGATTTTTTTAGCATAGCTATTCAAAAAATGAGCAGCACAGAACGTCTCAAGACAGATTGAAATAGGCGATGGAAATAACGCGATTACCAGAATGAATAAAGTATGAACAGTAAGCTCTTTATATTGCACCAAAATAATGAAAGTTTAATGACACTCTGCTACACAATGAGGCAATAAAAACGTTTCACTATATTAGCCATATAATAAAATTATCTTAGGTTATCCAAAATAACACTTTAACTTTCTGGATAATATTTAAACTATTATTTTAAGCAAGAGTAAAGTTTGACCTACATGTCGTGGCATGAACAGCGATTCACCGCCATAGTCTTGCCAGAGGGTTGGTGTATTCCCTGCTCTTTCCATGCTTTCGTCAAAGCGTAACATCAGCCGATTTTCGTAACTGTGGTGACACATTACGAAAACCGTCGATTTAAAGATGAGATTTTAGAGGATCAAACCAGGGATTCATCCAACGCATGAGTCACGACAAAGCGGCGTAAACGCTTATGCAAGGATTAGCGTTCTGCCACCAGACGAATAAAATCGTCATCCTCTGCAACTTCTTCCTTAATCTCTTGCGGTTCTTCCTTCACAACTTCCGGCTCATTGGCTTCACACAGACGGCGTAGCAGAGCATTTTGTCGTTTCTGCTGTTCCAACAACTCTTCAAGCAGCTCGATCTGTTCATTACTACGGCTACTCGCTCGGTTAACAAAAAACCACATTACGAGGCCGATAACCAGCACCACCAGGGAAACTGTCAGGGACACGATATTCAACGCGCCAACACTTAATTCGTTCATCTTACCACCTCAGTAAAACGCGCTATTCTACACCTGCTGCGCCCGAAGGTAAGTATCGTGTGGATAAAAAGAGTCTACCAGGGAATAAATTTGTTAATTGTACAAACCCCGCTGAAAAATTGTACATCCTGATCGCACATCACGTTGACCATCTGCGTCCAGAGTAGTAAGCAGACGAAAAAAACCGCAACTAAGATGAACCATCTGTACTTTTTCACTACATTCTCCACATTAAAAGCTTTAGAGAGTAAGTCTGGCATACGCAACCTAAACCAGGCATCACTCAACTCAGATTTTATTTAAGAATCATCACATTGATACTTTAGTGCTACGCGCTACGCTTAACACTCTAATAAAGTAATAATAAGAGGTAGATATGCGTGTCGTGATCCGCACTATTCTGGTGATAGTGCTGCTGTGGATCGGTTTACTCCTCTCTGGCTACGGAGTATTGATTGGGAGCCATCAAAATGCAGCGGGTATGGGACTGCAATGCAAATACCTCACTGCACGAAATATCACCACTGCACAATTCATTCATAGTGAAAGTGGTATTATCGGACTGAGTGATTGCCCTGTATTGCGTAAAAGTGACAAGGTTATTGATAACGGACAGTAGATAATCGAAGAGTAAAAAAACGCCGCTATTTAGCGGCGTTTAATTTTTCATCAGAATGGATATTCGTGATAACCCATTTGCTCAGAAATAGTGCGCGCAGCGTCATGTAGCATAGCGACATATTCGTGAAGGCGGTCTTCAGAAAAACGCAAAGTCGGGAATGAAATACTTAAACCGGCAATCACAACACCAAAGCGGTCAAATACCGGCACGCCGATGCAGCGCAAACCTTCTTCTTGTTCTTCGTTATCTTCGCCATAACCTTGCTTACGAACCGTATCCAGAACATCCATCAATTCGTCGGTGCTGGTAATGGTACGTTCAGTGCTGCGGGTGTACTCCACATCGGCAAGAATTTCACGTACTTCTTCACGGTCACGCCAGGCCAGAAGCACTTTACCAATTGCAGTACTGTACAATGGGTTACGACGACCGATGCGCGAATACATACGCAAGTTGTACATTGAGTCGATCTTGTGGATATAGACAATACTGTCTTCATCCAACGCACCCAAGTGGATCGTTTCTTTTGTCAGACGCGACAGTTCACGCATCTGGATGTCAGCACTACGAATCAAATCAACATTTTGCAACGCACGCGCGCCAAGTTCGAACAACTTCAGCGTAAGCGAGTATTTCTCAGATTCGCCTTCCTGAGCCACATAACCCAAGGATTTCATTGTCTGCAAAAAGCGATAGACGGTGCTTTTTGACATCATTACGCGTTGCGATAATTCAGTAATACCAATTTCGCGTTCTTCGCCAAGAGCCTGTAAGATGCCAAAAACTTTCAGGACAGAAGAGACAGAATCAGGTTGTTTATCCAGATCTGCGATTGCCATTAAATCACCTCGATCGCATTTGTTTTATAAAAATTAGAACCGGTTTTTAGTATAAGTTGACTACCATGTCATCGCAATGAATCTATTCTATATCGTTACAAATCTGCGACATATCCCGTAAATTTAGTGCTATTATTATTTCTCCCCGAATACAGCCCCGTGAATTCAATCTTTCCTATGGATAAAACCCTTGCTGATGGGCTGCCATTACCGCGGCGCTATGGTGCTATTTTAGCCATTGCGTTAGGTATTACTATGGCCGTACTTGATGGCGTAATCGCTAACGTCGCCCTTCCCACCATTGCCCGCGAACTTAATGCCAGTCCGGCAGAATCCATCTGGATTGTTAACAGTTACCAAATAGCGATAATTGTTTCATTACTTTCCATGTCGTTTCTGGGGGATATTTTTGGTTATCGCCGGGTATATCAGTGCGGGCTAATGCTGTTTTGTGTGACATCCCTTTTTTGTGCGTTATCGAATTCTTTACCCATGCTGACATTTGCTCGCGTACTGCAGGGATTCGGCGGTGCGGCATTAATGAGCGTAAATACCGCGCTCATTCGGCTTATTTATCCACAAAAACACCTTGGCCGCGGCATGGGAATTAACTCATTTATTGTTGCCGTTTCATCAGCTGCCGGGCCGACTATTGCTGCCGCCATTCTATCCGTTGCTTCCTGGAAATGGTTATTTTTGGTTAACGTGCCCATTGGCATCATTGCACTATTATTGGCTCTGCGTTTCTTGCCAGCGAACCAACAAAAATCCCAGGGGCAGCGCTTTGATATTCCAGGCGCCATCATGAATGCCCTGACGTTTGGCTTATTGATTTCTGCCATCAGCGGGTTTGCTCAGGGCCAGTCTGGCTGGCTTATTCTCAGTGAACTGGCAGCCTTGCTAGTCATTGGATCTTTCTTTATACGCCGCCAGTTAAAACTCCCTTTCCCATTATTGCCGGTCGATTTACTGCGTATCCCGGTGTTTTCTTTATCCATTGGAACATCAGTGTGTTCTTTTACCGCGCAGATGCTGGCAATGGTTTCTTTACCCTTTTTCCTGCAATCGACATTAGGTCGTAGTGAAGTGGAAACTGGCCTGCTACTGACGCCGTGGCCCATCGCAACCATGATTATGGCTCCGGTCGCTGGTCATTTAATTGGACGAGTACATGCGGGATTATTAGGTGGAATCGGACTTGTAATGATGGCTTGCGGTCTGTTTGCTTTGGCGCTGTTGCCACATAACCCTTCTGACATAGATATTATCTGGCGCATGTTCTTGTGCGGTGCAGGTTTTGGCTTGTTCCAGTCCCCCAATAACCACACCATTATCTCTTCTGCTCCGCGTCACCGCAGCGGTGGTGCCAGCGGCATGTTAGGCACGGCCAGGTTACTCGGCCAGAGTTGTGGTGCAGCTTTGGTAGCACTGATGTTCAACCTGTTCACCACTCACGGAACGCACGCCTCGTTACTTCTGGCCGGCAGTTTTGCTACCGTCGCGGCTATTGTTAGCAGTTTTCGGTTATCTCAACCTACTGCTTCGCAGGCATAAAAAAAGCGTGCCAGCGATGGCACGCTTTTTTATCAATATTTATCACTACTTCAGATATTCGCCGTTACGCAGTGCTTCAATACGTTTGTCCAAAGGTGGGTGAGTCATAAACAATTCGCTCATTGACTTCGCCTTACCGTTGATACAAAACGCCATCATGCTACTGGCTTCTTGCGGTTCATAGCTGGTTTTCAGACGCTGTAAAGCAGCAATCATTTTTTCACGGCCGACTAATTTTGCAGATCCGGCATCAGCGTGGAATTCACGGTGACGTGAGAACCACATAGTAATGATGCTGGCCAGAATACCGAATACCAACTCCAGTACGGTCGCAATTGCAAAATAGACAAACGGGTTACCGTTGTTACTTTCACCTTCATCCCGATTACCTGACAGGAAGCCTGAGGCAACCTGTGCAATGATTCGCGAAATAAAGATAACGAAGGTGTTCACCACACCTTGAATCAGCGTCATGGTTACCATATCGCCGTTCGCAATGTGGCTAATTTCGTGAGCAATTACCGCTTCTGCTTCATCACGGCTCATGTTCTGCAACAGGCCGGTACTGACCGCAACCAACGAGGCATTACGGCGTGCGCCAGTAGCAAACGCGTTGATATCTGGCGCATGGTAAACCGCCACCTGAGGCATAGCGATACCCGCCTGCTGCGACTGCTGACGAACGGTTTCCATCAGCCAGCGCTCAGTTTCATTACGTGGCTGCTCAATCACTTCACCGCCAACTGAACGTAATGCCATCCATTTGGACATCAGTAACGAGATGATTGAACCACCAAAGCCAAACAACACCGCCATGATCATCAGACCCTGTACGCTGCTCGACTGGATCCCCGTCAGGCTTAGCACTAGCCCGAATACGACCATGACTGCAAGGTTGGTCAACAGGAAAAGCCCGATACGCATCATAATTTTCTTTTTACCTCGGTTAAAAATACGCATTCTGCGTTACCCCACATCGTAGGGGCAAGCCTGCTATTTTCAAGCATTCATCGTTGCCAAGTGGTTAATAATACATAACTTTACATTTAGAAAGAGCTAGGTTTACGCGGCTTGATAGAGGTAAAAAAAACAGGCACAAAAATTTGTGCCTGTTGGGGAGTTACTTAGCAGGAGCCGGTTGCTCGGCTGGCTTATCTTGCTGCATTTTTGCAAGGTCCAGCGCGATATGAACCGTTTCATCGAGATAAGGATCTGGTTCCTGATAATCCTTCGGCAAGTCTTCCAGTTTCTTCAACGGAGCTTTACCTTCCCGCTTGTAGCGATCGTTGATGCGTGCCAGACGCGTCGCATCGTCTTCCTGGTTTTCTTTCTCACGTTGAGCAAGATTCAGGGAAACAATATTGCGCTTCTCTTTCAGGGCATTGAAGCGAGCAATGTCCTTCATGATGTACTGGAACTCAGGATCGGCTGCAATTCTGTCCTGGTGCAGTTTGAGCAGTTGCGGTTCGAACGGTGTCAGATCGCCTGACTTGACGTAAGTTGCGGCATTAATGCTATCCCATGGGAGCGCGTTATCTTCGAACTTCTCGCCAGTTTCTGTCTCTTCCGTACCGGTCGGCATCATCACGTCTGGCGTAACACCTTTACGCTGAGTACTGCCGCCATTAATGCGGTAGAACTTCTGGATGGTGTATTGCACAGAGCCTAATGCAGGCCACTCAGGGCGAAGCATCTGATCGTAGATACGGTTCAACGAACGATACTGCTGAACAGTCCCTTTACCGAAGGTCGGCTCGCCGACAATCAACGCACGGCCATAATCCTGCATTGCAGCGGCGAAAATCTCAGATGCGGAGGCACTGAAACGGTCAACCATAACAACCAGTGGGCCTTTGTAGTACACAACGCCATCGGTATCGCTGTCTTCACGCACTTTACCGTTGTTATCACGTACCTGAACAACTGGGCCACCAGGGATAAACAGGCCAGAAAGCGACACAGCTTCGGTCAATGCACCGCCACCGTTAGAACGTAAATCGATAATCACGCTCTTCACATTCTGTTTTTCCATCTTCTGCAACTGGACTTTGACGTCATCCGTCAAACCAACATAGAAGCCTGGAATATCCAGCACGCCGACTTTGTCTTTACCAACCGTTTTAATGGTGAGTTTAACGGCACGGTCTTCAAGACGAATACGTTCACGCGTTAACGTGACGATGCGTGTTTTAGTGCCCTTGCCCGCAGGTAAGACTTCAAGACGAACCTTACTGCCTTTTGGTCCCTTGATCAGCGCAACCACATCATCAAGACGCCAGCCAATCACATCAACCATGGCTTTGCCGGTTTGACCGACACCCACAATACGATCGCCTACGGTAATCGCTTTGCTTTTCGCCGCCGGACCACCCGCAACCATCGAGTTGATCACTGTGTAGTCATCATCCATTTGCAGCACCGCACCAATACCTTCCAGAGATAAACTCATTTCAGTATTGAATTGTTCAGTATTGCGTGGAGACAAATAGTTAGTATGCGGATCGATTTCGTGAGCAAAGGCGGTCATTGCCAGAGAGAAAACATCTTCGCTGTTAGACTGCGCCAGACGGCGAATCGCAAACTGGTAGCGCTTAGTCAGCGTTTCACGAATTTCCTGATCGGTTTTACCGGTCAGTTTCAAACTTAATTCGTCAAACTTAACTTTGCTGTCCCACAGACTATTTAACTCGGCGGTACTTGCAGGCCACGGAGATTTGCTGCGATCCACATTGAAGGTGTCATTGCCGGTGAAATCCATCGGCTTTTCAAGCACTTTCAGCGCGTATTGATAACGTTCAAAACGGCGCTTCTGGGCCAGATTATAGAGATCGTAAAATACGTCCAGTTTACCGGTGCGCAATTCATCGCCAATCTGTTTTTTCCGCGACACAAACTGCTCAACGTCACTGGCAAGCAGCACGTTGTGGCTATAGTCGAGAAGGTTTAGGTAGCGATCGAAAATTTTTGCGGAAAAATTTTCATCCAGATCAAACTGGCGATAATGCGAGCGAGTGAAGCGCGAAGTTACACGCTCACTCACCGTTGCATGCTGTGTCTCTTCCTTTAACTGCGGGATTTGAGAAGCTTGCGTGATATTTTCGACGGCCAGTGCGCTACCTGCAAGAAACAACAGACTAGCGACTGCCGTACGCTTAAAGAGTTTGTTCATGCCCGGGTCTGGCCTCCGTTTCAGAACTGCAAGTGTTCTGCGCGTACGATCATTGCCATACCAGAAGTTAGCTGTACACGTACGCCATCTTTGGTAATTTCCAGTACGGTGGCATCCATCGCGTTGTTACCCGCTTTGACTTTGATTGCCTGACCCACCTGCAATGCAGAAATGTCCGTAACCGGAGTGCGTTTTTCTTCACGCGGAACCTGAGGAGCCGCCGGTTTTTCTGCACGAGGTTTACGTTCTGTAGTCTCTGGACGACGCGGTGCAGGACGAGGTTTGCGATCGCGACGAGGCTTATCGGTAACGGTTTCACCGTTAGCAATAGCCGCTTCACGTTTCTTCGCTTGCTGCTCTGCACGCTGTGTCTGAACACGAGCTTTTGCTTCTTCAAGCTGCTTACGAGCATGCTCAACGTGCTGCTCATCGAGTTCACCACATGGGTTACCGTCGAGATCAACACGGGTCGCGCCGACTTTGATACCGTACAGGTAACGCCAGCTTGAAGTATAAAGACGTAACGCGGAACGAAGTTGAGTTTTACTGAGGCTCATCTCCCCTTCAACGCGCGCGACTAAATCCTGGAAGATACCAATCTTCAGGGGGCGGGCTTCACCTTCAGCGCTAAAGCACTGTGGGAAACGCTCTGCCAAAAAGGCGATGACTTCTTTGCTACTATTCAACTTAGGTTGATTTTCCATGAAATTTCCTGATTACAACGGAGTTGCCAACAATCCGCAGGCATGAACAGGCGACATTATAATGACGCTATCAGCAAATGCCACGTTATCCGTTGTTTATCATGCTATCGAGTGAAGAATTTTTTAAAATCCGTGTCGGCAAGCGTCAGCGAAAGCTGCGTTACCAGTTGAGATAAGCCGAGTTGGTCTTCAGGTGTAAAGCGCCCAAACTCAGTGCTATCAATGTCCAGGACCCCGATTAACTCATCGTTTACCATTAACGGCAGAACGATTTCGGAATTGCTGGCGGCGTCACAGGCGATGTGACCATCAAAAGCATGCACATCTTCAACGCGCTGAATGCTCCTGGTGGAAACTGCTGTACCGCATACACCTTTACCTACCGGGATGCGCACACAGGCAATTTTGCCCTGGAAAGGCCCTAAAACCAACGTATCGCCTTCCAGTAAATAGAACCCGGCCCAGTTAACACCTTCAAGACGTTCAAACAGCAAAGCACTGGTATTTGCCAACGTTGCCAGAAAACTTGTTTCACCTGCCATTAACGCACTAAAATCGCGGTTCAAGTCCGCGTAAAATTGTTCTTTGTTCATTGATTAACCATAGTATGTTGTCTTACTCAACTGCATAGCATAGTAAAATAAGCATTAAATGCCTTATGCCACAAGGTGTATCATTCCATGAATTAATATACGCTTAACGAATATTTGATTTTCTAAAGAGATACCCAATGCGCCAACGGTATTCCTTGCATACGACAACACATGAAAATACACGCCATTAGCAATGCTGTACCGCAGGCACGTTATCAGCGTTGCCCCGAATGCGATACACTTTTCTCGTTACCGCTGGTTAAATCGTCGCAGAGCGCGTATTGCCCACGTTGTGACGCTAAAGTCTTCCATGGTCGTGATTGGTCACTCACACGTCTGGCCGCTATGGCAACCGCCATGCTGCTACTGATGACAGTTGCCTTTTCAGAGCCACTGGTCCGCATCTATTTATTAGGTACGGCCATCGATGCCAATCTATTTCAGGGCATCTGGCAGATGACCAAACAGGGCGATCCGCTTACGGCCGCGATAGTGATGTTTTGTGCCGTTGGTGCCCCCGCCACACTGGTCGCGGGTATCATCTATCTCTACTTTGGTAATATTCTTGGGATGAATTTACGCCCGGTCTTACTGATGCTCGATAAGCTCAAAGAATGGGTCATGCTTGATATTTATCTGGTCGGCATTGGCGTGGCCTGCATAAAAGTCAGAGAGTTCGCCTACATCCAGCCCGGCATAGGTTTAGTGGCGTTTATCGCGCTGGCCATATTGAGCTTATTAACCCTGATTCACTTAAACGTAGAACAACTGTGGTCACGCTTCTACCCGCAACGCCCGCCGCGCGCCTGGAATGCGCAACTGCGTGTATGCCTCGGGTGCCATTTTACTGGTGTGCCGGATAAACGTGGCCGCTGTCCGCGTTGCCATGTGCCATTAAGAGAACGCCGCCGCCACAGCCTGCAGAAATCCTGGGCCGCGTTAATCGGCTCGTTAATCTTTTTACTTCCTGCCAACTTGCTGCCGATTTCAATTCTGTACGTCAATGGCTCGCGTCAGGAAGATACTATCCTCTCTGGTATTATTTCCCTCGGCAACAGTAATGTTGCCGTGGCGGCAGTGGTTTTCATTGCCAGTATTTTGGTGCCTTTTGTCAAGGTTATCGTGCTGATTTCATTGTTGTTAAGTATTCATTTCAAATGCGAACGAGGGTTGAGAACGCGCATTTTATTACTACGCTTTATTACCTGGATTGGCCGCTGGTCTATCCTCGATCTCTTTGTTATTTCGCTTACGATGTCACTGGTTAATCGAGATCAGTTATTGGCATTCACTATGGGGCCGGCTGCGTTTTACTTTGGCGCGGCGGTTATTTTAACTATTCTTGCAGTCGAATGGCTGGATAGCCGACTACTTTGGGACGCACATGAGTCAGGAAATGCCCGCTTCACCGACTGAAGCGCGAATTAAAACAAAACGCCGAATTTCGCCCTTCTGGTTGCTGCCGATTATCGCATTGATGATTGCCAGTTGGCTCATTTGGTCGACATGGGAAGAACGTGGTACCACTGCGACCATTGATTTCCTTTCAGCCGACGGTATTGTCGCCGGGCGAACACCTGTACGTTATCAAGGCGTAGAAGTGGGAACCGTGCAAAGCATCAGCCTGAGCAAAGACCTGCGCAAAATCGAAGTCAAAGTCAGCGTGAAAAGCGATATGAAAAATGCGCTGCGTGAGGATACTCAGTTTTGGCTGGTGACGCCGAAAGCTTCACTGGCCGGCGTTTCCGGCCTGGATGCACTGGTCGGCGGGAACTATATCGGTATGATGCCTGGCAAAGGCAAACCCCAGGAGCACTTCACCGCTCTGGATACTCAGCCCAAATATCGATTGAATAATGGCGAGTTGATGATTCATCTTCACGCCCCTGATCTAGGTTCGCTCAACAGCGGCTCATTGGTTTACTACCGTAAAATTCCTGTTGGCCGGGTTTACGACTACACCATTAACAACAATACGCAGGGCGTCACCATTGACGTACTGATCGACCGCCGCTTTACCAAACTGGTGAAAAAAGGCAGTCGTTTCTGGAACGTATCAGGGGTAAAAGCCAACTTCAGCCTTTCCGGAGCACAAGTTCAGTTAGAAAGCCTCGCCGCGTTAGTGAATGGCGCAATTGCCTTTGATTCACCGGAAAACTCCGCTGAAGCGAAGGCTGAAGATGAATTTGGGCTGTATGAGGATCTGGCACATAGCCAGCGGGGAGTGATCATTGATCTTGCCCTGCCAAGTGGCGAAGGCCTGAAAGCAGGCTCAACCCCGCTGATGTATCAAGGCCTTGAAGTCGGTACGCTAACCAAGCTGAACCTGAATCCTGGTAGCACCGTCACAGGCCAGATGACCGTTGACCCAAGTGTGGTCAACCTAATGCGCAGTGGCACACGTATTGAGCTACGTAACCCTAAAATCTCGCTCAGCAATCCAAACCTCAGCAGCCTGCTAACCGGTAGCACCTTTGAGTTAGTGCCAGGGGAAGGTGACCCACAGAATCACTTTGTCGTATTCCCAAGCGATAAAACACCGCTACAACAGCCGAACGTTCTGACGCTAAACCTGACTGCACCTGAAAGCTACGGTATTGATGCTGGGCAACCTATCATTCTCCATGGCGTGCAAGTTGGGCAAATTCTTGAACGTACACTATCCGCTAAGGGTGTCAGCTTCTCTGTCGCCATTGATCCTGAATACCGCCAACTGATTCAGGGCGACAGCAAGTTCGTCGTCAACAGCCGTATTGATGTCAAAGTTGGTATCGATGGTGTTGAATTTTTGGGTGCCAGCGCCAGTGAATGGATCAATGGTGGGGTCAGGGTTATTCCTGGCAACAAAGGCGAGATGAAAAAGAGTTATCCGCTGTATGCCAACCTTGAAAAAGCGGTCGAAAATAGCTTGAGCGACTTGCCGACAACGACATTAACGCTAACTGCCGCCAGCCTGCCGGATATCCAGACCGGCTCAGTGGTGCTGTACCGTAAATTCCAGGTCGGTGAGATTATCAGTGTCCGCCCTCGCGCCAATAGCTTTGATATCGATGTGAATATCAAGCCGGAATACCGCAACCTGCTGACAGACAATAGTGTGTTTTGGGCTGAAGGTGGCGCACGCGTGCAACTCAACGGCAACGGTCTGACGGTGCAAGCCTCCCCACTCTCTCGCGCTCTAAAAGGTGCAATCAGCTTTGACAACCTGAGCGGTGCCAGCGCCGGTCTGAAAAAGGGTGACAAACGCATACTGTACGCGTCTGAAACTGCCGCGCGCGCTGTCGGTAGCCAGATTACCTTGCATACCTTCGATGCCGGGAAACTGTCTGCGGGAATGCCGATTCGCTATCTGGGAATTGACATTGGGCAGCTCGAGTCACTGAATCTGACAGCGTCACGCAGCGAAGTCGAAGCAAAAGCGGTGCTCTATCCTGAATTTGTGGATACTTTTGCTCGCGGTGGCACACGCTTCTCGGTTGTGACACCGAAAATCTCAGCCTCGGGTGTTGATAATCTCGACACGATTCTCCAGCCGTATATTAACGTTGAACCAGGGCGAGGCGCACCACGACGTGACTTCGAGTTGCAGGAAACCTCGATTACCGACTCTCGTTACTCTGATGGCCTGAGTATCGTGCTGGAAGTCCCTGAATCGGGGGCATTGAGCATTGGTACACCTGTTCTGTTCCGTGGTGTTGAAGTCGGTACGGTAACCGGTTTAACCCTCGGCAATCTATCAGACCGCGTGATGGTCGGCCTGCGCATCAGTAAACGTTTCCAGCATTTGGTGCGTGATAGCTCAGTGTTCTGGCTTGCCTCGGGCTACAGCCTCGATTTTGGCCTGACAGGCGGCGTGGTGAAAACCGGCACCTTCAACCAGTTCATTCGTGGCGGTATCGCGTTCGCAACTCCACCGGGAACACCGCTCGCGCCGAAAGCGGTCACCGGTAAACACTTCCTGCTTGAGGAAACTGAGCCGAAAGAATGGCGTCAGTGGGGAACTGCACTTCCACGTTAATGCCCGCGCCCCGGTGTCTCACCGGGGCGTTTGTGCTAGACTCCACTCTTCATTTTTTTCTGGACTTCCTTCGTGGCTCACTCTCAAAACGCCTTTCTCCCGCAATCCTTTCTTGATGTTATTCGCGATGCACTTCCGGCCGACCAAACGCTCGAAAGCTTTATCGAGTATTGCCAACGTCCTCTGCGGCGTAGCTTGCGAGTCAATACCCTCAAAATTTCGGTCAGCGATTTTCTCGCACTGGTTGCACCTTACGACTGGCATCTGACACCTGTTCCATGGTGTGCTGAAGGGTTCTGGATTGAGCGAGATGATGAAGAACGCCTGCCACTCGGTAGCACAGCAGAACATCTGAGTGGATTGTTCTACATCCAGGAAGCCAGTTCGATGTTGCCCGTTGCGGCGCTGTTTGCGGACGGCAACCAGCCAGTGCGCATTATGGATGTCGCTGCCGCACCTGGTTCTAAAACCACGCAAATTGCCGCACGCATGGGCAATCACGGTGCGATTCTTGCCAATGAATACTCCGCCAGCCGGGTGAAAGTGCTGCATGCCAATATCAGCCGCTGCGGAATTAGCAATGTGGCACTGACGCATTTTGATGGCCGGGTATTTGGTGCAGCCTTACCGGAATGTTTTGATGCGATCTTGCTCGACGCCCCCTGTTCAGGCGAAGGCGTAGTACGTAAAGATCCCGATGCATTGCGTAACTGGTCACCAGAAAGCACCGCCAGTATTGCCGATACGCAACGCGAATTGATCGCCAGCGCTTTCCATGCCTTGCGCCCCGGAGGCACGCTGATTTATTCCACCTGCACTTTAAACCGTGAAGAAAACCAACAGATTTGCCAGTGGTTGCTTGATGAATGGCCCGATGCCGTGGAAATAGCCCCGCTTAACGACCTGTTCCCGGAGGCAGGGAAAGCCATCACTGCTGAAGGCTACCTGCATGTTTTCCCACAGATTTATGATTGTGAAGGCTTTTTCGTCGCGCGCCTGCGCAAAACGGCATCAATCGAAGCACTCCCGGCCCCAGGGTACAAAGTAGGTAATTTCCCGTTCAGCCCCCTATTTGGCAAGCAAGCCGCTGAAGTCACCGCGGCTGCCAAAAAATCTGGGATAAGCTGGCAAGATGACCAACAGCTTTGGCAACGCGATAAAGAAATTTGGTTGTTTCCGAAGGAGATTGTTTCGTTATTCGGCAAGGTCCGTTTTTCTCGGATTGGCATACGTCTGGCGGAACAGTACAACAAGGGATACCGCTGGCAGCATGAAGCAGTGATTGCTTTAGTGCCCGGGGATTCGCCGCTGGCATTCGCGCTGACGGAGTTTGAAGCTGACGAATGGTATCACGGGCGCGACATTTACCCAGATGTGACACCGTCACTTAATGAAGTGATTGTCACCTGGCAAGATCAACCATTGGGTCTGGCCAGGAAAGTGGGATCGCGACTGAAGAACAGTTACCCACGTGAACTGGTACGCGATGGCAAACTGTTCGCGACGAAGGCCTAATTCGCAAAATATTGTCGCCATGTGATTTGCAGTTTTTGTACGTTTGTCTACGCTCTAGTGTGGGAGGCCTTACTGGTCATACCACATGCACCCAGACCCAAGGAGAGTAAGATGACGAAAACTAACGTACGAATAGGCATCTTCGAAATTGATGATGCTGAATTACATGGCGAGCAACAAGGGGACCGCACTTTGAGCATCCCTTGTAAATCTGACCCGGATTTGTGCATGCAACTTGATGCCTGGGATGATGAAACCAGTATTCCCGCCGTCCTTGATGGCGAACATTCAGTCCTCTACCGTCAACATTACGACCAAAAATCTGATGCCTGGGTCATGCGTCTTGCATGATTCCAATCAACCCGTCGCTCAGGCGGGTTAATTAATCTGTACTGATTTCCCCTCTTCCCATGGCTTCCCCTACAATTAAACCAAACGGTGAAACTCTGAGGCGTTAATGTTTGCGTTAGTCTTATTTGTTTGTTACCTGGACGGTGATTGCGAAGATATTGTTGTGGACGTTTTTAATACCGAGCAGCAATGTGTGGTGGCCATGGATGACCAACGGATCCGTTATGGCGGATGCTTCCCAATAGAAGATTTTATCGATGGTTTCTGGCGCCCGGCTCATGAATACAGTTCGCTATAACTACTGTACCTGCACCATCGTTAGCTTGTTACCAAACACTGCGCCGGTATCAATATAGTTTTGGTTGTAAAAATGACCGACTTCTTTGAGTGGTGTATGGCCGAAATAGAACTCATCCGCCCCTTCTATTTCTTCACCGCGTCCCTGTAAATTTTTATTGAGCCGATCCCGGCTCCAGACCAGCAAATGCTCATCAACTGGCTGATTCCAACTGTAATGTGATGCAGGATAATCGGCATGAGCAATAACCAGTATTTTCCCATGGGTATGAAGCTCAATCACTAACGGCAAATCACGGCAATGTAATAAAGCCTCTTGCACATTATGTTGGCGCAGTGCTGGCAACTCCCGGTACCAATCGCCACCGTTCATTTGCCAAAGAATCCCCTCGCCCTCATCCAACGCTTCTAAAGCCATCTCTTCGTGATTGCCTTTCACCGCTTTAAACCACTTGCTACCCAGTAAGGCCAGACAACCGGGGCTATTCGCACCGCGGTCAATAAGATCCCCCACCGAGATAATAAGATCCTGATGGTAATCAAAATGCTGGAGTTTAAGCTGGCTAATTAACTCAGAAAGGCAGCCGTGTAAATCGCCAACAACAAAAATATGCCGCCAGTTCTCACCTTCAATTCGCTGATACATACTGACCCCACACCGCTTATTTATTGCTCAATTATAAACCAGTGTGCGGCGATGGTTAGCAGGTTGGGCGAACGAACATCTGTATCCGTTTACCGTGGTATTCCACAGGGTGTTCAAACCGGAAGCCAAAACGCTCGGCGAGGTGAATGGAGCGATGGTTATCATCATCAATAATGCAGCAAACGGGCGTGGTAAATTCACGGTCTGCCCATTCTAAAATCGCACCCAAGGCTTCATTGGCGTAGCCTTTACCGTGTACGGCTGGAATGAGCGTCCAACCGGCTTCAGGGAATTCAAGGGCTGGCGTTAATTCACGTTGTGCATCCTGAAAACCGAACGCCCCGACAAAACGCCCTTTTGCTTTTTCAAACACCCCCCAGTAGCCATAACCCAGTGCCTGCCAATGACCGATGTAACGTAACAGGCGACTCCATGTCATTTCCTGCCCTTGCGGTTGACCACCACCGATAAATTTCACCATTTCCGGGTCAGCCCAACAAGCCGCTAAATCCGGGAAATCCTCCAATGCAAAGTGCCGCAAAACTAAACGTTCAGTTTCCAGACGTGGTGCTTCTTTAACCATTTTCATTTCCTTCTGAATCTTTTTTAATGATTCTGCCGCTATACCGCTCATGAAACAATAAGCACAGGTTAGCTGCTGTGAGATAAGAGAAATTGAGCGGGAGATAAAAATAGAAAAGGCTGCAAATTTGCAGCCTTTAGAGAGATGATACGAGTTATCTGGTAAATTTTTCCGCTTCTTCAAGCGTTTCAATATGGTTTATACCAAAGAGTGCGTGGTAATCAGTTCCACCACGTACCCCACCAGCTTACTATCGAGGATCAGTTTCAAACTTTCTGGCACCTCCGTTTCACTCTGGGACTTAGATTAATCTAGCAGTCCTGACGTTCGAAAAGTAACGGCAGATTCACAGTTTTGCCATCTGCCGGTCAAAATGCCAAATTAATCCTTGCACGCTTTGATCATACTTTACCGCTCAGCCGTTCATGAAAATCACTGCTGCGCAAATCCAGCCCCACAATTTTCACTCTACATTCATAGCGTTGGTAGCGAGTTTCAATCGCATCAAGCACCGCGACCGTCGAGACATCCCAGATTTGTGCCTGAGATAAATCAATAATCACCTGCTGCGGGTCATCGGCATACTGAAAATGTTCGAATAAATCATTACTACTGGCGAAAAACAGCGGCCCGGTCACCGTATACCGAACGGATTGCCCATCATCAGACAATGACCGTTGTGCATGAACAACATGAGCAATACGTCGGGCGAACAAAATCATCGCAAAGATGACTCCGCCAACGACACCCAAAGCCAGGTTTCCTGTCGCAACGGTGACTGTCACCGTCGTCACCATCACCAGAGTTTCGGGAAGCGGAATTCTTTTCAATGTGACGGGTTTCACACTGTGCCAGTTAAGAGTTTTCACCGCCACGATGACCATGATCCCCGCCAGAACAACCATCGGGATTTTTGCCATCAGTTCGCTTAAAACGGTAACCAGCAACAGCAGCACCAGCCCTGCGGCAAGCGTAGAAACTCGTGTACGCCCTTTACCAAGCTCAACATTAACCATGGTCTGGCCAATCATGGCGCAACCTGCGATCCCACCGTAGAAACCGGCGAAGATATTAGATATCCCTAATCCCCAACATTCACGGCGTTTACTGGAGGGTGTATCTGTCAATTCGTCCACCAGCTTAGCTGTCAGCAATGACTCCATTAATCCCACAAATGCGATACTCAACGCACAAGGCCATATTATCCGTAATGTATCCAGGTTTAACGGCACCATTAATTCCGTTAATCCTGGTAAGCCGGCATCCATTGGCCCTGATTCTCCGACTGTCGGGACTGATAGCCCCATGCCGATACAAAGTGTAGTAATGACAATTATCGCCACCAGCGGCGAAGGCACCATTTTGAACACCCGTGGCAACAGGAGAACAATCAATAACGTCAGTGCAAACAACCCCCACACCAACGGGTTATTTCCCCAAATATGAGGCACCTGTGCAAAGAAAATCAGGATACCTAATGCGTTCACAAAACCGGTCATCACCGATAAGGGAATGTAACGCATCATGCGAGCTAGCCCGCTTACGCCGAACACAATTTGAATCAACCCCGCCAGCAATACGGCAGGGAAAATATATGCAACACCATACTGATGCACCATTGGCCCGATAACCAGAGCAACTGACCCTGCAGCTGCGGTCACCATTGCAGGGCGACCACCAAAAATTGACATGGATAAACACAGTACAATGGAGGCCACCAGACTGACTTTCGGGTCAACCCCTGCGATAACTGAAAATGAAATGATTTCTGGAACTAACGCTAATGCTGTAACCACTCCCGCAAGGGATTCCCGGGCTAACAGGCGTGGACTACGCAAAACATACGCCAGAGAATTCTCACGGCTATGGTTTTCGGTTTGAGTGGTGGTCATATTTTTCGTCTTTGCAGGTTTATCGTTATTCGCTATGGCCCATTCAGGCCGGGCGTGATTGTACAGAGACGTTAGTGAGGATGCTAATTAATGTGATGTATAACATTCTGAACACTGAATGGCTTGCCCAATCTTCATCATGAATGTCGATTAATACCTATTATTCAAAAACGCTATCGATAGGAACACAGCATAAAAACACTTACAATAATGATGGCTTTTTAAAATTCTATAAAAATTGTTTTAGTTTGTGTATTTATTGAGGGATTCATTTTGTTTAGCTACTTAACTAATTGTAAATCGACAGGTATTTTCCTGTTGACTACCATGATGCTATTTTGTGGGAATGTTTTTGCTGACCCAGTACTGAACAAAATACTCAGCACCCATAGCATAACCCTGGCATGGGTCGATAACACCAGACCCATTGCCTGGCAATTAAATAACAAGCCCTCTGGCATGGTGATAGATATCTGCCTCGATGTCGTACAAAGTATAGAAAAACGCTACAACACCAAATTAGACGTCAAATGGATAAAAATCCCCGCTGCCGCTCGCTTTGAGGTTATATCCCATAATCAGGCGGATGTTTTATGTGCAGTCGCGGCGAACTCTGGGCAACGTCATAAAATAGTTAAATTCTCTATTCCGTGGTTTTACACCAAAATGAATATTCTGACCAAGAAATCAGAGCAAGTTTTGAATGAAGAGTTACTGAGTGGGCATACAGTCGGTGTTATCAGTGGCGGTACCGCCGCATTAGAATTGGCAAAGATGAATGAAAATTACAATTACTCAATTTCGGTGAAGTTAGTGCGCGATTTTAATGATGGTTTTGATTTGCTTGCCGATGGTCATATTTCAGCATTCATCACTGATGACGTTATTATCCGTGGTAAATTGGCTGAAATGCCAAATAAAGAAGATTACCAGATCAACGCCAGTGGTTTTGGTAATACATTAGAATATGGTTTAGCCGTGGATAAAAATGCGGATGAAATGGAAGAAATCATTAATACCAACATAAAGACCATGTTTGCCACAAAACGATTTGATGAGCTCTATAACAAGTGGTTTATGTCTCCACTCACCTCCCCTGATGACATCGTACAACTGCCGATGTCACAGCAACTTATCAATGATAAGCTTCGCTATCAATTGCGTTAGCAGAACTGCTGATTATCGTGAAATCATCGGGTAAGATAACGGCCTGTGTACATGTCGACCTCAAGGAGATTAATTATGAAAAATAGAAACATAATGGCTATTTTTTGCGCAATAGCTCTGGCAGCAACAACATTGACAGGATGCGCTGGTTCCTCAAAACAAGAAAGTACCGGCGGCTATATCGACGATACGGTTATTACAACCAAAGTTAAATCGACTCTGCTGGCAGAGAAATCACTGAAATCTACGGATATCAGTGTCGTCACGTTTAAAGGGCGAGTACAACTTAGCGGCTTTGTCGCTTCATCCGCTGAGGCAAATAAAGCTGTTGCGCTAACCAAAACGGTTAAGGGTGTACGAATGGTTGAAAATGACTTGCTCGTGAAGTAACAGGCTTCTTGGTCTTTACCCCAAGACTGTAGACAATTCTGCCCTATAGTTTGAGCATAGGAAGAGTCTATAGGCTTGGGGTACTCCACTTAACCTGCACCAGGACTACAGGACAAAAGCTTGATTTATTCAACAACGCTCTTCATTTCCTAAGTACTATTCTATATAAAATGATTCTTACTTGCTCTTAATGATGGAAGAAACGGTATTATAAATAACAGAGTTATCAGGGATGTCTTTATTTACAAAAGTCATTGCACCGATAGTCACGTTATCACCAATTTTTATATCACCAATTATGCAACTATGAGCTCCAATATCTGCGTTATCCCCTATGAAGGTAATGCCAATATCACCTCGTGAGCTTTTACGACCAATCGTAGTATTTTGTCGAATATTCATGTTTTTACCAATGATACACTCTGACCTAACTACAATACCCAGATAGTGATTAATCTTCATACCAGCACCAATGTGCGCTGCTATGCTCATATCAGCCCCATATTTATGACGAAGATTATCATTAATTTTCCGAGCTAATTTCTTATAACGGTTATTAGGTAAGCTATATAGATAGTTGGCAATACGCCACCAGAAGTAAAACCGCTTCTTTCGGCTAAAAACAACCCTATGAAAAACCTTAAACCATGAGAACTGCTTATTCCCACTTCGGTTTATCACTTCTATTTGTAAACACTCTTTGAGATGGTCTATTGTATTTTTTGATTGAATGTTGCAAAGGTGGTTGCTGTTCATAGATAAAATTAATCCATTAAAAATCTTTAGTGATAGTTTGTCTTTTTGTATAAACAGACTTTAAAATAAACAACTTCAGTTTAATCACTTCTTGACCATCCCTGATTTAGGAAAAATTATAACGATAGTGAACACAACAACCCATTGATTTTGTGAATATTTTGACGTCTTACATTCATGAATGTGAGCTAACAATCAAACCAAGAGCCGCCACTCATTCAGCGCGTTTTTTTCTTACCTGGTTTTGGTGAACTCATAGGCTTTAAGGCGGTTAATCTCCTACCCAGCCAGCTTGGTTTACCCTTGCAATGGATCCCGTCCCCCTGCTACCAATCAACGCAGTGACGATGCGCACTAATGAAATTTTCTGAGTTCTGATTAGTTCCGGCATAAAAAACAGCCAGACCAGTAGAGTGTAAGAAACGGGGCACAGAAAGGAATTCACCCAGAAACTTTTGGGTAATAAGTCTCAAAAAATGACAGAAAAATATTTGGATTCGAGGGAAAAGGAGTTTATGTTGTTATGACTGTGTTACGGAAATCCAAAAGGACTGAATATCGATTTTTTGGATATTTTTGGATGTAGCGACATAAGCTATTGATTTGAAATACAGATAAAAAAAAGACCGAATACGATTCCTATATTCGGTCCAGGGAAATGGCTCTTGGGAGAGAGCCGTGCGCTAAAAGTTGGCATTAATGCAGGCAGACTTCGCCTTGCCTTCTAAGAATAGTTTACCGGCGCAGCTTTTCCAGTCGGGCGCTAAAGTGTTCGAAAAAAAACTGTGTTACAGGTGACATTTAAAACAAAAACCGCCATATCCGGCTCTCGGATATGGCGGTTTTTTTATGACAAATAAAGAAGTTAGCGTGTTTAGCTACATAGCTTCTGTGCACGCTCAATAAATGGTGCGAGGCTCTTTTTTTGCCCTGGCGCCTGTGGATCATCTATCTGAATGACAGAGATTGGCTGGCCAGTGGTCTTGCCGCTCGCCACTTGTTGCTCAGCAATATCATTTAGCGGGTACTGCATCAGTGTGCTTGGGTTGATGACAAACAACGCCTGGCCCGCACGGCAACTCAACATCACCTCTTCGCGGTTAAACGCCCAGTTATCTTTACCCATTTCAAAACGGCTCACGGTGATAATTTGTGGTGCCGCAAACGCACCACCTGCGCAAACCAGCAACAGCAATGTCAAAATACTTTTTTTCATGAATTTCTCTTGAGCAAATAATGTCTTCAGTACGGTTCCCAGGTAGCGAAAATACTAACCGCAAGGAGTACCGCCACCGACAAAATGATTTCCAGCCAGGTTAACCGGACAAACTGTTTTGTTGCCGTTGGAGCACGGTTGAATCGGGGCACCAAATAATAACGGTTATACAGTGCGATGATAACCATCACGGCAACAAAGACAACCTTCACCAACAAGAAACGCACATAGTCGCTTTCCAGTGGCAATGACCAGCCCAGAATCATCAGACTGTTGATTAATCCGCTTAGTAGCACAGCGGCAACCGCCAGATGCCCGTAACGGGAAAAACGCATCATCGCGGTGATCGCAGCCCCCCGCCAGCGTGGTTTTCTAGCCATGCGCATGCACATAATCAGCGGCAAAAGGCCTCCGATCCACCAGCCAGCGCTAAGTAAATGCACTGCGTGGTTCAGGCGCTGTAAGCCACCATAAAAATCTTCGCGCATTGCGGCATGCCCAACACCAGCCAGCAAAATGAGTTGCCCTGCGGCGAGGGTTAGCAGTAAAGATTGCAAGTTGCGCGGTTTTAACATCAGCACCACAACCGTCACGAAACCGAGTGAAATCTGCCACAGCCACACAGAACCAAAACGCGTGCCCAGCACGGCTAGCCAAACCTGTGGATTGATGGTGTCCTGCCATCCACTGCCCATCATTCCCGCCTGAGCACATAACAGCAATACTGCGCTAAGCATTGTCATCCAGACTGCAGAATGCCACTGCCATTGCAGACGGCGGATGAGGACCGGCTTAAATGCCTGAGGCGCTAACATTGAGCATGAAATGGTGCTGCCAAGCAGCACCATAAGGGCAGCAAAATGGATGAATCGCAGCGCGATATAGAAAGAAGGTAGCATCCCGCTTATTTCACCGAGAACAGGTACTTCCCTTTGGTTTTATGTCCGTCAACCGACACCACATGCCAGTCGACCTGGTATGCACCTGGTTTCAGTGCCTCCTCGACTGGCACGATGAGCTGTTTTTCGTCTTTTTCGTTACGTTTTGCCATGCCGGTTTTCACGGCGACTTGCTGTGGCCCGGTCAGCGTAATCCCGCTAAAATTAGCTTCTACTCCTTCAGAAAAATTGAGGGTAATTGCCTGCGGTGACGCCGTGACTGAAGCATCTGCCGCAGGGTATTGATGCTCAAGATGCGCATGCGCAAATGCTGAGCCAGAAGCGGTAAGAGCCGTTAAAAGAGTCGCGAGGGTAAAAAGACGAGATCGAGTGAAAGCCATATCAACTATTCCTTTTTCTTATTCAAGACGGCAAAAGGATAACCTTGAGCCCAGGTGAAGTCGAGATGAGAACAGCTATCAATAAATGTAAAGACTTGTCATCAACTTCATCTGCAAGTACCTTTGCGGCACAAAACAGGAGACCAAAATGAATCACAATCTTGCTGAATTACCCCAGGACGAAATGGATAAGATCAATGTGGATCTTGCTGCGGCAGGCGTGGCCTTTAAGGAACGTTATAATATGCCGGTGATTGCCGAAGTCGTTGAACGCGAGCAACCTGCCCACCTACGCGATTGGTTCAGAGAACGCCTGATTGCGCATCGCCTGGCATCAGTTAATCTTTCACGTCTGCCATATGAGCCTAAAGTGAAATAAATATTCACAACCTTAAACTTCCTGACAAAATTGATGTTAAGATTTTTCTTGGGTTTTAGAACCAAACACAGGAATTACCTGTTGCGGCCATAGGAAGATGGCTGTTAGGTAGATTGATTAAGGAAGAGCATATGCCTGTCTGGAATGTTGCGGCGGCGCAATACGGCGCCACCCCCGATGACCTCGAATCTAATATCTCACATCACTTAGACTTTGTTCGTTGTGCAGTCCGTGAACAAATTGATCTCCTGATTTTTCCCGAACTATCCCTCACTGGTTTCAACATAGAAAATCACCACGACTGCGCACTACCCTTCACTGATGAACGTCTTAATCCTCTGCAAAATGCCGCCATAGAACACAAAATGACTATCGTTGTGGGTTTGCCCCTGCGGTGTAAAGGAGGTGTTTCACCCGGTTCTGTAGGCTTTTTGCCTGATGGTTCGCGCGTCGCCTGTTGCAAACCTCTTTCAAGCGATATTGACCTTCCAGGCCAGCATACCCCTTTGGTTGGTTTGCATAATCGTAGCGTCGCGATGGGGTTCAGTACCGGCAGCGATGAAGAAACCTGGCCACGCAGCGCTGCTGAGATGGGCGCAAGTCTTTACGCCACAGGCAAGTTCATTAACGAAATCAGTTACCAGCACGATGAAATGTATCTGCAACGTTGGGCGCGTAAATACAATTTGCCGGTATTGCTGGCTAATCATGCTTTTTCGACCGGCAAATACCGCTCCGCGGGACGTAGCGCCTGTTGGGATGATCGCGGCGAGTTAGTGGTGCGCGCCGATCATGGCGAATTGCTGGCCGTTGGTCGGCGCGATGAGAAAGGTTGGCACGGAGAAATCATTCCATTACGCTAGCGCGTTATTGAAACCAGCGAAGTTCTGATGGAGTGAATATGCTGCGCATTATTGATACGGAAACCTGCGGTTTGCAGGGCGGCGTGGTGGAAGTGGCGTCTGTCGATATCGTCAATGGTGAGATTGTTAATCCAATGAGCGATCTGGTGCGTCCGGATCGTCCCATTGGTCACCAGGCGATGGCCATTCATAAGATTACTGAAGAAATGGTGGCGAATAAACCGTGGATTGAAGATGTCATTCCGCGCTACCACGGCAGCCCCTATTATGTTGCCCATAACGCCAGCTTTGACCAGCGAATGTTGCCTGAACTGCCTGACAGCGAATGGATTTGTACCGTAAAACTGGCCCGCCGTTTATGGCCCGGTATCAAATACAGCAACATGGGTTTATATAAATCGCTCAAGCTTGAAGTGGAAACACCGGCAGGCTTGCATCACCACCGCGCCCTGTTCGATTGCTACATTACCGCCGCTTTGCTGTTGCGGATTATGGAAGAATCCGGCTGGACACCCGATCAGATGGTGACTATTACTGGCCGTCCGGCGATGGTCACCACCATGGCGTTTGGCAAGTATCGTGGCCAGCCCATTGCTGAAATTGCGGATAAAGATCCGGGCTATTTACGTTGGATGTTAAATAACATCAAAGAATTAGCACCGGATCTCAGAATGACGCTGAAACATTATCTCGAAGGGTAAAAACGCATTACTCCACACGCCCTGGTAAGGTGCCTTGCGCCAGGGCAATCAAGAACGCGAACTCCAGCGCCACACCTTCGTATGATTTGAATCGCCCTGATTTCCCACCATGCCCCGAGTCCATATCAGTACATAACAACAGCAAGTTATCGTCGATACGTGTTTCGCGCAATTTTGCGACCCATTTGGCGGGTTCCCAATACTGCACTTGCGAGTCGTGCAAACCCGTGGTCACCAGTATATGCGGATAAGCCTGCGCGGTGATTTGGTCGTATGGGCTGTACTGTTTGATGTAGTGGTAATACTCAACATCTTGCGGATTCCCCCATTCTTCAAATTCACCCGTGGTTAACGGAATTGACTCGTCTAGCATGGTGGTAAGCACGTCAACAAATGGCACTTGCGCGACCACACCGTGAAACAAATCCGGACGCATATTGATAGCCGCGCCCACTAATAACCCGCCTGCGCTCCCCCCCATGGAATACAACAGATTTTCATCGCCGTATCCCAACTTCAGCAAACCATCACACACATCCAGATAATCATTGAATGTATTCATTTTCTTTAGGTATTTGCCGTCTTCATACCATTGTTGGCCAAGCTCACCGCCGCCACGCACGTGGGCAATCGCATAGACAAAACCACGGTCTAACAGGCTCAAACGGCTGCTGCTGAAATCAGCATCCATACTGCTGCCATACGAGCCATAGCCGTACACCAAAAGTGGATTTTTCCCACGGATGAAATGTTCACGGTGATAAACCAGTGATACCGGCACCTGGACGCCATCTCGTACCGTTATCCATAAATGTTCACTGCGATAGTGACTGGCATCAAATCCCGCCACTTCGCTTTGTTTAATGACGCGCCGCTCGCCGGTATCCATATCCAGCTCGAATAAGGTATCAGGCGTAGTCATTGACGAGTAACCGTAACGTAGTCGGGAAGATTCCGGTTCAGGATTGTAGCCAACCCAAGTTACGTATGCCGGATCGTCAAAAGCAATTCCGGTCACTTCGTGCGTTTTACGGTTAATTTGCCGTAGGCTGGTTAGCCCTTGCTGGCGTTCTTCAACAACCAGCCAATCGGTAAACAACGTAAACCCTTCCAGCATGACGTTTTCACGTGGTGGAATCAGCTCTTCCCATTGGCTTTCGTCGCGCACTTTTGAGCGATACAAACCAAAGTTTTTGCCTTCACGATTCGAACGCAGATAAAAATGATGTTGATAGTGATCGAGAGTGTATTCGTGGTCTTTACGGCGTGGTGCAAAACTTTGTGGCTGCGCATCCACCAGCTCGGCATCCAGCAACAACACTTCGCTGGTCGTCGCGCTGCTCAGGTAAATCAGGACAAAATGCTTCGAAGTCGTTTTATGCACGCTGACATAAAACATTTCGTCCTTCTCTTCGTAAACCAACTCGTCGGACGTGGAAGGATGCCCTACCGTATGTCGCCAGACCTGATATGGCAGCAGCGTTTTAGGGTGCTTGCGGACGTAGTAAAGCGTGGCGGAATCATTCGCCCAGACAAAACTGCTGTCGACATTTTCCAGCACTTCCGGGTACCAGTTCCCGGTTTCCAGATTGCGGAAACGCAAACCGTACTGGCGACGCGAAAGAAAATCTTCCGCCAATGCCAGCACAGTATTGTCAGGCGTGATGCTCATCCCGCCCATCGTATAAAATTCACTGTGGGCAGCACGGCGATTACCATCCACCAGCGTGCTCCACTCTTCCCATTCAGCCAGCATCACCGACTGGCGCTGATAAATGGCGTATTCATTTCCGGTTTCAAAAACCTGGCGATAACGATAGCCATTTTGCGTATAGGGCGCGGAGACATCGCGTTGTGGGATACGGTCGATCATCTCTTTGAGCAAGCGTTCTTGTAGCGCCTGTTGCGTGCTCATGACTTGATGGCCGTAATCATTTTCCTGATGCAGATAATCAAGTACTTGCGCATCTGCGCGCTCGTCGTCGCGCAACCAATAATAGTTATCGATGCGGGTATCGCCATGAACTGACATGGTGTGAGGAATTTTTTTAGCTTTTGGTGGCATGTCGATTTTCATTTTTGAGTTAACACCCTGTAAGGGTGGCAAATTAAGACAGCCTTGCAAGCGTAACGTGGGATTTTGAGAAAAATGCCGGGGTTAACCCGGCAGATTGAGTTTCTGTTGCTGAATATCTTTTTCAATACCTTCGCGCACATCTTGTGGGATTTTTAGCGCATCGCCTAACGCACTGAGATAGCTACGTTCCATAAAGTGGTCGATATCGATTGCCGCACAGCTGAGGAAATAAAGTTCCAGAGCTTCTTCTTCGTTATTAACGCCTTGGACCAAACGCTGTGGATCGAGCGGTTGATCGATAGCCTGTTGAATCAGCGTACGGCCTGACTCTTCAATACCCGCATCCCGCAACTGTTGTTCGATTATCTGGCGCTCTTTGTCATCGATATGGCCGTCACTTTTCGCGGCAAAGACCAATGCCATTACCAGACGCTGGGTCCGCACATCAACTGGCGATTGTTGCTGCCCAAATTGCGGCTCCCCCTGATGGGTTTCACGGACGCGATCTTTATATTTGCTCCACATCACGCTTCCAGCGACTGCCCCACCGCCAACCAACAGCGCGCTGGTTCCGTATTTAGTGAGTAATTTACGCGATGATTTACTTGCCAGCAGTAACCCCGCTAAGCCACCCAGCGCGCCAGGTACCAGTAATTTGCTCAGCCCCTGAGGATCTTGAGAGGGTTGATTGTGCCTGGAAGATTTTTGGCCGGGCTGTGTCGTTTGTCCCAGCATAGACTGAAGCTGCTGTAACCAATTACTCATGAGAGACACCCTTGTTTTAGAACATAGCCACTGAGGTTAGGTGAAAGGCTGTCAAGAAGTGTCTGATAAGACTAAAGATGAGAAAAGAACCGCGCCGGTATTCCGACGCGATAAAACTTAAGCGGCTTTGGTGCGTTTACGTGGATGTTCGGCTACTTTATCATCAGAAGCCTCTTCTTCAGTAACGACTTCAGGCGTTTCATCTGCTGCTGTTGCCGTTTCCAGCTCTGGCAATTTGCCGCTTTTCAGTACGGTCGAAAGCACATCTTTGTTTTCTGCCATCCACATGGCCAGCACGTCATTTTGGCCTTCTTCGAGAGCAATTGGGCTTTGAGTGAGCCAGTCACTCAACACTTCGGCCAGGTCGAGCATTTTGTCATAGGCGTCTGCGTCCTTTTTACTGGCAAATGACATTTTTTCTTGCCCCTCTCGTACTACAACGTATTTGATTTCAACCGCCATTTTGCAGCTCCGGCTTAACTGTTTATTTAAACAGTATAATAATATTACCCTTGCATCGCAAGCGGGAAAGTCGCTGCGTACGCAAACGTTTTCGTTTATAATTCGCCGGTCTATTTTCTCCGTTTGGGTATACAGATTATGTCAATGTTGGGAACAGCGCTTCGTCCTTCAGCTACACGTGTGATGTTGTTGGGTTCAGGCGAATTAGGAAAAGAAGTGGCAATTGAATGTCAACGTCTGGGGCTGGAAGTGATTGCCGTAGACCGCTACGCTGATGCCCCAGCGATGCACGTCGCGCACCGTAGTCATGTCATTAATATGCTTGATGGTGCCGAACTTAAAAAGCTGGTCGCTGCTGAAATGCCCGATTTTATCGTTCCCGAAATTGAAGCCATTGCCACGGATATGCTGGTAGAACTGGAGCAGCAAGGCCAGAACGTTGTCCCGTGCGCCCGAGCCACTAAGTTGACCATGAACCGCGAAGGTATTCGTCGTCTGGCAGCTGAAGAGTTAGAACTGCCCACTTCAAGCTACCGCTTTGCCGATAGCGAAAGCGCTTTCTTGCAAGCCGTCGAAGAAATTGGCTTCCCTTGCATCGTTAAACCGGTAATGAGCTCTTCAGGCAAAGGGCAAAGCTTTATCCGCAATGCCGACCAGTTAGCCAAAGCCTGGGAATACGCTCAACTCGGTGGCCGGGCAGGCAAAGGACGCGTCATTGTCGAAGGGGTGGTGAATTTTGATTTTGAAATCACTTTGTTGACCATCAGTGCAATCGATGGCGTGCATTTCTGTGCGCCAATTGGTCATCGTCAGGAAGACGGCGATTATCGTGAGTCGTGGCAGCCACAAAAGATGAGTGATGTTGCGATTTGTCGCGCGCAGGAAATTGCCGAGAAAGTCGTGAAATCCCTGGGGGGCTTCGGGTTGTTTGGCGTTGAGCTGTTTGTCTGTGGCGATGAGGTCATTTTCAGCGAGGTTTCCCCGCGTCCACATGATACCGGCATGGTGACGCTGATTTCTCAGGATTTGTCAGAGTTTGCATTACATGTCCGCGCCTTCCTCGGCTTGCCAATTGGCGATATTCGCCAGTATGGCCCGGCGGCTTCTGCGGTGATCCTGCCAGAATTAACCAGTGATAACGTCCAGTACGGTAACGTCGCGGGTGCGGTAGGTGCCGGTTTGCAGGTGCGTCTGTTTGGTAAGCCGGAGATTGAAGGTAAACGCCGTATGGGTGTCACGCTGGCAACAGGTTCTAGCGTGGAAGATGCGATTGCGCGTGCGATTGCCGCAACCAAAGCGGTTATCGTCAAAGGATAAAAAAACCGGTCACATCGTTATCTATGTGACCGGTTTTACGCAGCTACAACTTAAAGAATGGCGTATTATTTCGCGCCTTCAACCGCTTCACGAGCAAGCTGAGTAATACGGTCGTAATCACCTGCTTCCAGTGCGTCAGCCGGAACCAACCATGAGCCACCGATACACAGAACGCTTTTCAGTGCCAGGTAATCACGGTAGTTAGCCGGTGTGATCCCGCCAGTTGGGCAGAAACGAACCTGAGAGAATGGGCCCGCAATAGCTTGCAGTGCTTTGGTGCCACCATTCGCTTCAGCCGGGAAGAATTTGAATTCTTTCAAGCCGTAATCCAGACCCAGCATCAGTTCAGAAACAGTGCTGATACCCGGAATCAATGGAATTGAGCCTTCGGTTGCCGCTTTCAACAGTGGCTCAGTCAGACCCGGGCTGATAGCGAACTGCGCGCCAGCTTCGGTCACTTCTGCCAGTTGCTCTGGGTTCAGAACGGTACCCGCACCAATAATCGCTTCTGGTACTTCTTTAGCGATAGCGCGAATCGCGTCCATTGCACATGGAGTACGCAGAGTCACTTCCAGAACGCGCACGCCACCAGCAACTAATGCTTTAGCCATTGGTACTGCGTGTTCCAGTTTGTTAATTACAATAACCGGGACAACCGGCCCTGTTTTCAGGATCTGTTCCGCAGTAGTTTTCCAGTTTTTCATCTAATAAGGCCTCTTCAACCAACTTTATAATTCGTTTCCAGTGCGGCAATTGCTACATCTGGTCCTTAAAATTTAATGCAGGTCGCGCCCTGTTCCGCGCCAGATAACTGTTCGCGTAACGCGCTAAATAGTTCACGGCCGGTTCCAACGCGATCAGCGCTGAGGTCCGGGTGATATGCAGTGCGTTTTGCAAGCTCTGCATCATCGACCAGCAATGTCAGTTCACCCGTTTGACCATTGACGCGAATCATATCGCCATCACGGACTTTCGCCAGCAACCCACCATCATAGGCTTCTGGCGTAACATGGATTGCTGAGGGCACCTTACCTGATGCACCCGACAGTCGTCCATCAGTGACTAACGCAATTTTGAAACAGCGGTCCAATAATACCCCAAGTGGCGGCATAAGTTTATGTAATTCTGGCATGCCATTCGCTTTTGGCCCTTGATGGCGCACAACAACCACGCAGTCACGGTCCAGCAGACCTGCTTCAAACGCTGGCAAAACGTCATGCTGGCTTTCAAAGATGACGGCGGGAGCTTCGATAATTTGATTTTCCACGGGAACTGCAGAGGTTTTCATTACTGCACGGCCGAGGTTACCGCTAAGCACTTTGGTGCCGCCGTGTTTGGAGAATGGTTTTTCAAAGGTTGCAATGACATCGGTATCGAGTGCGGTTGTCGCACCTTCACGCCATGCAAGCTGCCCATTATCCAGCCATGGTTCCATGGTGTAGTGATGCAGGCCAAAGCCCGCAACAGTGTTCACGTCTTCATGCAGCAGGCCACCTTTGAGCAATTCGCGCATTAGCACTGGCACACCGCCCGCGGCCTGGAAGTGATTGATGTCCGCCGGGCCGTTCGGGTACAGGCGCGCCAGCAAAGGCACCACATCAGAAAGATCAGAGAAATCATCCCAGTTAATGATGATACCTGCTGCACGCGCCATCGCGACCAGGTGCATCGTATGGTTGGTAGAACCGCCGGTTGCCAACAACGCAACAATGCCATTGACCACTACTTTTTCGTCAATCATTTTACCGAGTGGCATCCACTCGTTGCCATTTCCTGTCAGGCGCGTTACCTGACGTGCCGCTGCTGCCGTTAGTTCATGGCGCAGAGGGGCATCCGGATGAACAAACGAAGAACCCGGGAGCTGCATCCCCATAAACTCAACCACCATTTGGTTGGTATTGGCGGTGCCGTAAAAAGTACAGGTGCCTGGCGCATGATAAGAAGCAGCTTCAGATTCCAGTAATGCCAGACGGTCAACTTTGCCTTCAGCATAAAGCTGGCGAATGCGTACTTTCTCTTTATTGGCCAAACCACTGGCCATTGGGCCTGACGGCACAAACACCGCTGGTAAATGGCCAAATGAGAGTGCAGCCATAGTCAAACCGGGGACAATTTTGTCGCATACGCCCAGGTACAGCGCGCCGTCGAACATGTTGTGGGACAGGCCGATAGCGGTGGACATCGCGATAATTTCGCGGCTCAGCAATGAAAGCTCCATGCCGTCCTGGCCCTGAGTCACGCCATCACACATCGCTGGCACACCACCTGCAACCTGCCCTACGGCACCAACAGAGTGCAACGCTTTACGAATCTGATCAGGGTAATACTCATAAGGTTGATGCGCGGAGAGCATGTCGTTGTAGGAGGTAATGATCGCAATGTTGTTACGCAGCATACTTTTCAGCGAAGCTTTATCTTCCGGCTGACAAGCAGCAAAACCGTGGGCCAGATTTCCGCACGCCAGCTCAGATCGGTGGACTGTGTTGGACTTCGCTTTTTCGATGCGAGCCAGATAAGTTTCACGGGTCTGGCGGGAACGTTCAACGATGCGCTTTGTTACGCGTAACAAAATTGGATTCATAAAAGATCCTCTTTAAAGTGGCTGCCGTCGCTTTGGGCAGGTGGTCGAGGTTACCGGCTCTTTTCTCTCAATGAGGCGGCAATCCGTACCATCAGGGCAAAATCGCTTCAGCTAGTGTAAATAAAAAAGCCCTGCTGGTGAATCCAGTCAGGGCTTTTATATTAAAAAATTTTCACCACTTTGGCGCTAGATCATGTTACCGGTAAAATACGAATCGTTTGTTACACGATTTTTACACAATGACACCGATTCCATCCGCTAAATCAGTCGAGTTGCAGGTAGACGGCAAATGACCGAATCCCCAGCAGCTTACATTAGTAAGTGACTGGGGTGAGCGAGTGCTGCCAACCCCCCTGCAACTTGAAGGATGACGGGGATTACTCAAATTCGTTCCATGAACGCCCATCACGGGTAATCATCGCCACCGATGCCACTGGTCCCCAGGTTCCGGCCTGATATGGCTTAGGTGCATCATTGTCCGCAGCCCATGCTTCAGTGATGGAGTCGACCCATTTCCACGCTTCTTCTACTTCGTCACGACGCACGAACAGTGCCTGAATACCACGCATGGTCTCCAGAAGCAGGCGCTCGTAAGCATCTGCCAGATGTGTTTCGTTAAAGGTTTCGGAGTAACTCAGATCCAGTTTGGTGGTTTGCAGGTTGTGCTTGTGATCAAGCCCTGGCACTTTGTTGAGCACCTGGATATCCACACCTTCGTCCGGTTGCAGACGGATGGTAAGTTTGTTTTGCGGCAAATCTTGCCAGGAATCTTTAAACAGGTTCAGTGCAGGGCTCTTGAAGTAAACCACGACCTCAGAGCATTTTGTCGGCAGACGTTTCCCGGTACGCAGGTAGAATGGCACGCCAGCCCAACGCCAGTTGTCGATATCCACACGGATAGCCACGAAGGTTTCAGTGCCGCTCGTTTTGTTGGCACCTTCTTCTTCCAGGTAACCCGGGACTTTTTTACCCTGTGCAAAGCCCGCCGTGTACTGGCCACGAACCGTTTTCTCGCGCACATTGCTACGGTCAATACGGCGCAGGGATTGCAGAACTTTCACTTTCTCGTCGCGGATATGGTCGGCAGTCAGATCGGATGGTGGTGACATGGCAATCATGCACAGGATTTGCAGCAGGTGGTTTTGAATCATGTCGCGCATTTGACCGGCCTGGTCAAAGTAACCCCAGCGCCCTTCAATCCCGACTTCTTCCGCTACGGTGATTTCCACATGATCGATAGTTTTGTTATCCCAGTTATTGGCAAACAGGGAGTTCGCAAAACGCAGCGCCAGCAGATTCAGTACGGTTTCTTTACCTAAGTAGTGGTCAATACGGTAAACCTGGCACTCTTCAAAATACTCACCAACCTGATCGTTGATCTGCTGAGAAGTCACCAGTGAGGTGCCGAGTGGCTTTTCCATCACCACACGAGCAGGTTTAGCGTTAAGTTTCGCTTTACCCAAACCTTTGCAGATGGCGCCAAAAGTACTTGGTGGCATCGCAAAGTAGTTAATCGTGACACGGTTTTGCTGATCGAGCATCTTACCGAGTTTGGTAAACGCCGCAGTATCGTTAACATCCAGGTTGCAAAAATCGAGACGGCTACTCAATTTGTCCCACAGGCTTTCGTCGATCTTTTCCTTCATAAAGGTTTCGATCGCTTCGCGTACCACTTTGGTATACGCCTCTTTATCCCAGTCTGCGCGGCCTACACCCAGGATGCGAGTGTCCGGGTGAATCTGCCCCGCCTTTTCCAACTGATACAGGGATGGCAGCAGTTTCCGACGCGCAAGGTCGCCTTTTGCACCGAAAATCACCAGGTCACATGCCTGAGCTGTCTGCGTTACCGCCATGTCTATTCTCCTCGTTTCGGATGTCCGGGGGGATTCACCGGCCCGTTTGTAATTTTATTACAGAATAATGTACTGCTTTTAGTGAATTCAGGTAAACCTTTGCCCATTATCAGATCACATTCATGGGCAACATTTGCCCGTCAGTGCCACTTTTAGCGATGTGCCGTGGAATTTTCTGACGATTTATTGTTGATGTATATCATGTCTAAAGTTAGACGCTGATCATGTAATGAAAAAAAACAACATCATTACACCTATTCTCCCGCCCAATCGCTGATGGGCAAGCGTATATTCTTGCTAAATCGTGTCGCGATTTCTCCTGTTAGTGAAATCGACAAAATCCATGAGTGCCGGACACCTATGAATATGCTGGACAAAATCCAGTCCCAACTGGAACACCTTAGCAAATCAGAACGTAAAGTCGCAGAAGTGATTCTTACCGCACCGCAAGATGCCATTCACTCAAGCATTGCTACCCTCGCCCGCAGCGCTGACGTTAGCGAACCGACAGTCAACCGCTTTTGCCGCCGTCTCGAAACCAAAGGCTTCCCGGATTTTAAATTACATTTAGCGCAAAGTCTGGCGAATGGCACTCCTTATGTAAACCGGAATGTTGACGAAGACGACAGTGTAGAAGCTTATACCGGCAAAATCTTTGAATCGGCGATGGCAAGTCTTGACCAGGTCAGGCAATCACTGGATATGGCTGCCGTTAATCGCGCAGTAGATTTACTCACGCAGGCGAAGAAAATTGCCTTCTTTGGTTTGGGTTCCTCGGCCGCGGTCGCACATGATGCGATGAACAAATTCTTCCGTTTTAACGTGCCAGTTATCTATTCTGACGATGTGGTGTTACAGCGTATGAGCTGCATGAATTGCAGTGAAGAAGATGTTGTCGTGCTTATCTCGCATACCGGACGCACCAAAAACCTCGTTGAACTGGCGCAATTAGCGCGTGAAAACGACGCCATTGTGCTGGCCATTACCTCTGAAGGCTCACCACTGGCTCGCGAAGCCACCCTCTCTTTACTGCTGGACGTGCCGGAAGATACCGACATTTATATGCCTATGGTTTCTCGCCTCGCGCAATTAACGGTGATTGATGTACTGGCAACCGGTTTTACTTTACGTCGTGGCGCGAAATTCAGAGATAACTTGAAGCGAGTCAAAGAAGCGCTCAAAGAATCGCGTTTTGATAAGGAGCTATTCGTTTCTGGCGATAGCCAGTAAAACAAAATTAGTCTGCTTAAATCGTTTGAGTTGCAGCCAGCACTCCCGCAGCTCGAAGTAAGACAGATATAACAAAGCTGTAACTTTTTAGGTCATTCGGTTAAGTTGTTACATTGCGTTTTTCAACGCATTCCGATTTACCGAATCTTTTGTTAACACAACACCAAAGTTGTTTCAGTCAACGGAGTAATACATGTCCAGACGGCTACGTAGAACCAAAATCGTTACCACTTTAGGCCCGGCAACCGATCGCGACAATAATCTGGAAAAGATTATCGCAGCCGGCGCAAACGTGGTGCGTATGAACTTCTCCCACGGTACTGCAGAAGATCATCAGATCCGTGCTGATAAAGTTCGTGAAATTGCCGCGAAACTGGGTCGTCATGTCGCTATTCTGGGCGATTTGCAAGGGCCAAAAATTCGTGTCTCTACCTTTAAAGAAGGTAAAGTTTTCCTCAATATCGGCGACAAATTCTTACTGGATGCCAACCTGGGTAAAGGTGAAGGCGATAAAGAAAAAGTCGGTATCGATTATAAAGGTCTGCCCGCTGACGTGGTCACCGGTGACATCCTGCTGCTCGATGATGGCCGTGTTCAGCTAAAAGTACTCGAAGTTCAGGGTATGAAAGTGTTCACCGAAGTCACCGTAGGCGGCCCGCTGTCGAATAATAAAGGCATCAACAAACTGGGTGGCGGCCTGTCAGCCGAAGCGCTGACCGATAAAGACAAAGCTGACATCATCACTGCAGCGAAAATCGGTGTCGATTATCTGGCGGTTTCCTTCCCACGTTGTGGTGAAGATCTGAACTACGCTCGCCGCCTGGCGCGCGAAGCAGGCTGTGACGCGAAGATTGTCGCAAAAGTTGAGCGTGCTGAAGCGGTATGCGACGAAGCGGCAATGGATGACGTTATCCTGGCTTCTGACGTGGTTATGGTTGCCCGTGGCGACCTGGGCGTTGAAATCGGTGACCCTGAGCTGGTCGGTATTCAGAAAACCCTGATTCGCCGCGCACGTAAACTGAACCGTGCGGTGATCACTGCGACTCAGATGATGGAGTCAATGATTACCAACCCAATGCCAACTCGTGCCGAAGTCATGGACGTGGCGAACGCCGTTCTTGATGGTACCGATGCGGTGATGCTTTCTGCAGAAACCGCTGCGGGTCAATACCCGGCTGAAACGGTTGCTGCAATGGCGCGTGTTTGCCTGGGTGCAGAAAAAATCCCAAGCATCAACGTCTCTAAACACCGTCTGGACGTGCAGTTCGACAACGTTGAAGAAGCGATTGCGATGTCGGCAATGTATGCGGCAAACCACCTTAAAGGTGTTACCGCCATCATCACCATGACCGAATCAGGCCGCACCGCGCTGATGACTTCCCGTATCAGCTCTGGTTTGCCAATTTTCGCCATGTCCCGTCATGAGCGTACGCTGAACCTCACCTCTTTGTACCGTGGTGTGACGCCTGTACATTTCGATAGCCCAAGCGACGGTGTTGCTGCTGCAAATGATGCAGTGAATTTGCTGCGTGACAAAGGCTACCTGATTTCCGGTGATTTGGTTATCGTGACCCAGGGCGACGTGATGAGTACCATTGGTACCACCAACACGACGCGCATTCTGTGCGTTGAGTAATTCAATCGCTGTATGACAAAGGGGCCAAATTGGCCCCTTTCTTATTTCTTCGGATATAACTCTTTGCGACGGTAGGGTTCTGTTTCCCCTTCCTTGCGGGTTTTGAGCAATTTTAAAATCCAGGTGTATTGTTCAAGATTCGGCCCCACCAGAATTTCGACTTCTTCATTCATTCGGCGAGCAATGGTGTTGTCATCCGCATCAACTAAATCGTCCATCGGAGGACGAATATGAATGTCTAAGCGGTGAGTTTTGCTGTTGTACACCGGGAACAATGGCACAACGCGCGCACGTGCTACTTTCATCAAGCGGCCAATTGCCGGTAATGTCGCTTTATAGGTGCCGAAGAAATCGACGAACTCACTATGCTCAGCACCATGGTCCTGGTCAGGCAAATAATATCCCCAATACCCCTGACGCACAGAGCTGATAAACGGTTTAATCCCGTCATTACGCGCATGTAACCGGCCACCGAAACGGCGACGCACGGTATTCCACATGTAGTCAAATAATGGGTTACCCTGGTTATGGAACATGGCGGCCATTTTTTGCCCCTGCGACGCCAACAACATCGCCGGAATATCCACGCCCCATCCGTGCGGCACCAGGAAAATCACATTTTCTTCCCGCTGCTTTAACTCGTCGATAATCTCTTTGCCATGCCAGTCAACACGCTGCATGACCTTTTGCGGGTCCTTGATCGCCAACTCAGCCATCATCACCATCGCTTGAGGAGCAGTAGCAAACATCTCGTCGATGACAGCTTCGCGCGAGGCTTCCGGCATCTCCGGGAAGCAATACAGCAAGTTAATTTGTGCGCGACGGCGGGCACTTTTACCAAAGCGCCCGGCTATACGCCCAACTTTACCCAGCAGAGGATCGCGTATTGACGGCGGTAACATCGCAATACCAGCGAAAGCGCCAACGCCTAGCCAGGCGCCCCAAAATTTCGGGTGCAAGAAGGCCTTTTGAAATTCAGGAATGAACTCACTGTGACTTTTTTTAGTTTTTTCCATTCATATTCTCAGTACAGCATCAAATCATTGATGACATGAATTTATCAGTATCTTAGCGGGGTAATGCCTTTCAGACAAAGAAAAAGCCGGTTACTGGGAACCGGCTTTATTCACAGCACTGGATTAATTGAAACTGAGCTGTGGAGTGACTTCACGAACCTGAGCCAGATATTCGTTACGATCGGAGCCTGTCAGCCCTTCGGTACGTGGCAGTTTCGCGGTCAACGGATTCACCGCTTGTTGGTTAACCCACACTTCATAATGCAAATGCGGCCCCGTAGAGCGCCCGGTATTCCCTGACAGTGCTACACGATCGCCGCGTTTCACTTTCTGACCTGGCTTCACTAACAGTTTCTTCAAGTGCATGTAGCGGGTGGTATATGAACGCCCGTGGCGAATAGCCACGAAGTAACCTGCCGCACCGCTACGTTTTGCCATCACCACTTCACCATCACCGACAGCCAACACTGGCGTACCTTGCGGCATCGCAAAGTCGACACCTTTGTGCGGCGCAACACGACCGGTGACCGGGTTAAGGCGACGAGGATTAAAGTTTGATGAAATACGGAACTGTTTAGCCGTCGGGAAGCGCATAAAGCCTTTCGCGAGACCCGAACCGCTTCTGTCGTAGAACTTGCCGTCTTCTGCACGAATGGCGTAATAATCTTTACCGCCACTGCGTAGACGAACGCCAACCAAACGACTTTGCTCACGTTTGCCTTCAAGCATTTCGCGAGACATTAACACCGCGAACTGATCGCCTTTTTTCACTTTGCGGAAGTCCATTTGCCACTGCATGGCCTTGATAACTCCGCTGATTTCAGCGCTGGTTAATCCAGCATCTTTCGCGCTGCTGACGAAACTACTGCCTACCGTGCCTTTCAAAACATTGTTAACCCATTCGCCTTGCTGCATTTCGCTACTGAGCTTAAAGGCCGTACCTGAACGGTCGTAGGTGCGTGTTTCACGGCGCGACATTTCCCAGGTCAGGCGTTGTAACTCGCCATCAGCATTTAACGTCCAGGAAAGTTGTTGACCGATTTTCAGGTTACGCAGATCTTTATCAACCGCGGCAAGCTGGCTGATATCACCCATATCAATTCCGTACTGGTTCAGGATGCTGCTAAGCGTATCCCCGGTAGACACGACATACTCATGAACCCCAGCTTCACCGGCGGTTTTATCATCCAGTTCATCTTGCGGAATGGTGTCGTCTTCAGCGTCTGGAGACTGGTCTAAAGGTTCACTGGCCTCAGGAAGCAACGAACGGATCTCGTTTTTCTCAAGCTCAATGGTTTTGATAACAGGGCTGGCTTCAGGATGATAGACGTACGGTCGCCAAACAGCGACCGCAAGTGTAAGAACTGTAAGCGACCCCAGCATAACGCGGTGGGGCCGGGACAAATTGTCGAATGCCAGGGCGACAGAGCGGGCTATCTGTTGCACGTATTCACTTCCTCGTTAATCTCCTTTCAGGCAGCTCGCATACTGGTTCGCAAGCCCGTTCAAAAACTGCATATAGCTGTCTTTGCCGAGCTTAACCTCAATCCCCAGTGGGTCCAGCGTTCCGGAACGGACGTTAGTACCACGGGCTACGGCATTGATCACGGCCGGCCTGAATTGTGGTTCAGCAAATACGCACACGGCTTTTTGCTCAACCAACTGTGTTCTGATGTCATGTAAACGCTGCGCACCGGGCTGGATTTCAGGGTTCACGGTAAAATGACCAAGAGGTGTTAGACCGTAGTGTTTTTCAAAGTAGCCATAAGCGTCGTGAAAAACGAAATACCCTTCACCTTTGAGCGGTGCGAGCACGTTAGCCACTTGCTTGTCGATGTTGGCTAATCCTAACTCGAAAGATTGCAAGTTGGCGTCAAGTTTGGCTCTATTTTGGGGCATAAGTTCCACTAATTTATCGTGGATTGCAACCGCCGACAGCCGCGCTACCTCTGGTGAAAGCCAAATATGCATGTTGTATTCACCATGATGGTGATCTACATCACTATTTTCGGCTGAATTGTCATGTCCTTCATGACCATGGTCGTCGTCGTCACCGCCTTTCATGAGCAACGGTTTCACACCCGGCAATACAGCCAATTGCACTTGTTTTTGTTCAGCTAATTGATTAACCGACTTCTGCATGAAGGCTTCCATTTCTGGGCCAACCCACACCACTAAGTCCGCGCTTTGTAAGCGTTTTACATCCGATGGGCGAAGTGCATAATCATGCTCAGAAGCGCCATCTGGCAGTAAAACCTCTGTCGGTGTCACGCCGTCAGCGATCGCTGCGGCAATAAAACCTAATGGCTTGATAGAGGCAACCACGGCGGCCTGTGCGGGCACGGCTGCGGTAGCCATAAAAGCAGTTGTTAAAGCTGCGCAAAGAAATGAGTTTTTATGTAACATAATGCGACTTATCATCGTTATGAATCAGAGATGTGTGATATTATAACATTCGCTAACTTCTGCAACCCCTGAAATTGTCATGACAAATCTGGTATCACTGGAAAATATTTCTGTTTCTTTCGGACAACGCCGTGTGCTGTCTGATATTTCACTCGACCTCAAGCCAGGCCGAATTTTGACGCTGCTCGGGCCAAATGGCGCTGGAAAATCAACGCTGGTGCGTGTGGTTCTTGGGCTGGTAGCACCTGACGAAGGAGTTATCAAGCGCGACCGCGACCTGCGTATTGGCTATGTGCCGCAAAAACTGCATCTGGATGCCACCCTGCCGCTCACGGTAAGTCGTTTTATGCGCCTGCGCCCTGGCGTGAAAAAAGCGGATATTCTGCCAGCGCTTAAACGCGTTCAAGCCGCTCATCTGATTGAAGCCCCGATGCAAAAGCTTTCCGGCGGTGAAAACCAACGCGTCCTGTTGGCACGCGCGCTGCTCAATCAACCGCAATTGCTGGTGCTTGATGAGCCTACGCAAGGTGTTGATGTGAATGGCCAATTGGCACTGTATAACCTGATTGATCAACTGCGCCACGAATTGGATTGCGCGGTGTTGATGGTTTCCCACGACCTGCATCTAGTGATGGCAAAAACTGATGATGTGCTGTGCCTTAACCACCACATTTGCTGCTCCGGTACGCCAGAAGTGGTGTCGATGCACCCGGAATTCATTTCGATGTTCGGCCAGCGTGGTGCGGAGCAGTTAGGCATTTATCGTCACCACCATAATCACCGTCACGATCTTACCGGACGTATCGTTCTGCGCAGAGGGAATGGCCAGTCATGATTGAATTGTTGTTACCCGGCTGGCTTGCCGGGATCCTGCTGGCGTGCGCTGCTGGCCCGCTTGGTTCGTTTGTTGTATGGCGTAGAATGTCTTACTTTGGCGATACCCTCGCCCACGCTTCTTTATTAGGCGTGGCCTTTGGCTTATTGCTCAATGTGAATCCTTTTTATGCCGTGATTGCTGTGACGTTAATGCTGGCTTTCGGCCTGGTCTGGCTCGAGAAACGCCCACATCTGGCATTAGATACCCTCTTAGGTATCCTGGCACACAGTGCTTTGTCGCTGGGTCTGGTGGTCGTGAGTTTGATGTCTAACGTCCGTGTCGATTTGATGGCCTATCTGTTTGGCGACCTGCTTTCAGTCACCATGCCAGACATTATCTCAATTGCGTTGGGCGTTGCGGTGGTCGTCGGCGTTCTGCTTTGGCAATGGCGCAACTTGTTGTCGATGACTATTAGCCCGGATCTCGCCCATGTAGATGGGGTTAACCTGCAACGAGTGAAGATGCTGTTGATGCTGGTGACAGCCCTGACGATTGGCGTTGCAATGAAATTTGTTGGTGCGCTGATTATCACTTCGCTGCTGATTATTCCTGCGGCAACCGCACGTCGTTTTGCGCGCACGCCTGAGCAGATGGCAGGTTTCGCGGTGATTATCGGGATGCTTTCCGTGACGGGTGGGCTGACGTTCTCAGCATTCTATGACACGCCCGCAGGGCCATCAGTGGTATTGAGTTCGGCGGTGTTGTTTGTGCTGAGTATGGCGAAGAAACAAGCGGCATAAACAATTATTTAGCACCCGGACTACTGGCAATAGTTCGGGTGACAAGAACAGTTGAGTCGCTTTTTGGCGCTCAGTTCAAAGAGCGGCGACTAAATCTCCAGTAGTGATCATCAACGTCATCGGTTCTACTGGTGAGGGTTCAAACCCGACGCGTAAATAAAAATCCCGGGCTTCCTCAGAGAGGGCGTGAACCAGCATCCCACGGATACCAATCGTTTCTGCTGTCTGAATGACCCGTAGTCCGGCATCACGCACCAGCGCCCTGCCGATGCCCTTCCCGTGTAACGATTTATCAACTGCCAGACGCCCCAATATTACTACCGGGATCGGGTCAGGCATATTACGACGAAAGCGACCTGGCGCTGAGTTCGGTGCAACCGCACTTGATGCCAGTGAATAGTAAGCCAGCACCCTTGCTTCATCACAACAAACGAAAGTACGGGATGCACCGGTTAACTGATTTTTCATCGCCCGCTGTCTGAGCCAGCTATCCATAGACTCCACTCCGCAACAAAACTGGCTAACAACATGTTCAGCGCGTAGAGGTTCAGGAGCGGCAATCATTTTTTATGATTCCAGGGTGCGATTGTCTGCATGGTTTTACGCAGTGCCGCATTGGATTCCGGCGCCTGATCAAGGCGAGCAAGAAACTCCTGATAAGCTTCGGGGTCCACCATAATAATACGCTGTTCAAGCAGCGTTTCTTCAGCCGCTGCCCGAGCAGCATCCAGAACAAAATCAGTACGATTTTTCCCTCTGACTTTTGCTGCACGGTCGATCAGGTCGCGCTCGGTGGACTTAATACGCAAATTTAACGTTTCACGCTTAACACCGATGTTTTGTGCACCAGGCATGATATCTTCCTCATAGATGTTTGTGGGTAATAAGTATACAGCTTGCGTAACGTAGATGTCATTACACACCAAAGAAAATGTACGACAACTTCACGGCCCGGCTTCTGCCAGCCATTCTCCAGGAAGAGGTATTGAAGACGTATCGTGAATTCCCTGAGCAGGCACGTAGCTGACGGTGTAGCGGCGCTGGGTTTTAGAAAGCGTTGATGATGGGTGAGTCTGGGTTGAGGTCGTAGCCATTTGGCAACCTCCGATAAGAAGATTTAACTTCCACCACCAGAGGTTCCAATCCCGACGCCTGATTTTGCAGGTGCGCAGGAAAGATACCGCTAACTATTACCGACGACTAGAGTTTTTCTCTATGATAATTAAGACAATTTCACAAACTGGAATCTGTCTCGTAAAAGCCTATGAAACTCATTTCACAGTGACCTGACCGTTCATTAGCATCGGGAGAAGCCCTGTTGATATCATATTGCTGCCTGTTCAGACTTTACCGCAGCAACAGCGTCAGAACGATTCTGATTGAAAACGGTTCGATATGTTACACATTCCAGTAATACCAACCGAGTACTTTAGATAGGATTATCTACAAACGACCGTAGTTAAAAACAACCCCGACTAAAGCCGGGGTTATCAACAATAGATGAGCAGCTTTTTATACCCGTCATACTTCAAGCTGCAGGGGTGTTGGCTGCACTTCTTCACCCCAGTCACTTACTGAAGTAAGCTCCTGGGGATTCACTCCCTTGCCGCCTAACTGCAACTCGAATTATTTAGGGTATAGATCATTCAAGGCTGTGCGGGTGGCACAATCCCAAAATGAGTCCAGGCTCTTGGCGTTGCCATTCGCCCGCGCGGCGTACGTTGCAAGAAGCCCTGCTGAATCAGGAAGGGTTCGAGTACATCTTCAATCGTTTCCCGTTCCTCACCAATTGCTGCCGCGAGGTTGTCCAGCCCGACCGGGCCGCCAAGGAATTTGTCTATTACCGCTAACAATAGCTTGCGGTCCATATAGTCAAAGCCTTCGGTATCAACATTCAGCATATCCAGCGCTTGCGAAGCGATGTCACCATTAATGGTGCCATCGTGCCGTACTTCCGAAAAGTCACGCACGCGACGCAATAAACGGTTAGCAATACGCGGTGTACCACGCGCACGACGCGCCACTTCCAGCGCGCCCTCTTCGCTCATCTCAAGCCCCAGCACGCTGGCACTGCGGCCAACAATGTGCTGCAAATCGGCAACCTGATAAAACTCGAGGCGCTGCACAATGCCGAAACGGTCACGCAGTGGCGAAGTCAAAGAACCCGCTCGAGTTGTCGCGCCAATCAGGGTAAACGGGGGTAAATCAATTTTGATTGAACGCGCCGCCGGACCTTCACCAATCATAATATCGAGCTGGTAATCTTCCATCGCCGGATACAGTACTTCTTCAACAACCGGTGAAAGGCGGTGGATTTCATCAATGAACAAAACATCATGCGGTTCGAGGTTGGTCAGCATCGCTGCCAGGTCACCTGCCTTTTCCAGTACGGGGCCGGAAGTGGTTCGTAGGTTAACGCCCATCTCGTTGGCAACAATATTAGCCAGCGTGGTTTTACCCAAACCTGGTGGGCCGAAAATTAACAGATGATCAAGCGCATCCCCACGCAGTTTTGCCGCCTGGATGAAGATCTCCATTTGCGATGTAACCTGCGGCTGGCCGACGTAATCCGCCAGAAAACGCGGGCGAATGGCTCGGTCAATTAACTCATCAGGGGTGATGGTGTCTGGCGATACCAGACGGTCTGCTTCAATCATCCTTCATCTACCTCAGGGGCTTCAAAGTGCTGCGCGGAGTGCTTCGCGGATCAGCGTTTCACAATCAGCACCGGCACGCCCTACTTTGCTAATCATACGGCTGGCTTCTTGTGGTTTATAGCCCAGTGATACTAGTGCCGCAACCGCTTCTGCTTCTGCGTCGTCAGCCACGCCACTTTCCGGAGCGGTCAGCACCAGATCAGACGCCGGAGTAAACAGGTCGCCGTGCATACCTTTGAAGCGGTCTTTCATTTCAACAATCAAGCGCTCAGCGGTCTTTTTACCTACGCCTGGCAATTTGACCAATGAACCAATTTCTTCACGCTCTACGGCATTCACAAATTGTTGTGCAGACATACCGGAGAGGATGGCCAGCGCCAGCTTAGGGCCAACGCCATTCACTTTGATGAGCTCACGGAACAAGGTACGTTCTTGTTTGTTGTTGAAACCGTAGAGCAACTGCGCGTCTTCACGCACCACGAACTGAGTGAATACCACCGCTTCTTTACCGATATCCGGTAATTCGTAGAAGCAAGTCATCGGCATGTGGACTTCATACCCTACGCCACCGACTTCCATAAGTACCAGCGGCGGTTGTTTTTCAAGGATGATGCCTCTGAGTCGACCAATCACGATATGCTCCTGCGTTTAGCGTTTATGCCAAAAATTTTGCTTATCATATTAAAAAGGCTGGATAGATATCCAGCCTTATTTATTTTAATCGTCCCCGTGCCAGATTAAGCCGTGTATCACTCATCTGCATCGAGTTCTGCGTCACATGGCAATGCGTAATGGCAATTGCCAGTGCATCGGCCGCATCCGCTTGTGGGTTAGCAGAGAGTTTGAGCAAAGTGCGTACCATATGCTGCACCTGGCTTTTCTCCGCACTGCCGATACCCACTACCGTCTGTTTTACCTGACGGGCGGCATATTCAAACACCGGAAGCTCATGGTTTACCGCCGCGACAATCGCAGCACCTCGTGCCTGTCCGAGCTTTAAAGCAGAGTCGGCATTCTTCGCCATAAACACTGATTCAATAGCGAAATACTCTGGCTGGAACTGGGTAATGATTTCGCTCACCCCCGCGTAGATGAGTTTCAAACGCGAGGGTAAGTCGGTCACCTGAGTACGAATACAGCCGCTGCCTAAATAGGTTAGCTGCCGGCCAGTCTGGCGTATAACACCATAACCGGTAACGCGTGACCCCGGGTCGATGCCGAGAATAATCGCCATCACGCGTCCCTCATAAACAGCTGTAAGGTTTCAGACAACACCATTACAGGGTTGCCGCAACCTCGTCAGAGATCTCACCGTTGTGATAAACCTCTTGCACGTCATCGCAGTCTTCCAACATATCGATAAGGCGCATCAGTTTCGGTGCGGTTTCTGCATCCATATCCGCTTTAGTGGATGGGATCATAGAAACTTCGGCTTCATCAGCTTTCAGACCTGCTGCTTCCAGTGCATCGCGGACAGCGCCCATGTCTTCCCAGGCGGTGAACACGTCGATAGCACCGTCGTCATAAGAAACGACGTCTTCGGCACCCGCCTCAAGCGCGGCTTCCATTACGGTGTCTTCATCTTTGCCAGGAGCATAAGAGATAACGCCTTTTTTGGTGAACAGATAGGCTACGGAGCCATCAGTTCCCAGGTTACCACCGCATTTGTTGAACGCGTGGCGTACTTCTGCCACGGTACGGTTACGGTTGTCACTCAGGCATTCAACCATTACAGCTGAACCGCCAGGACCGTAACCTTCATAAATGATGGTTTCCATGTTCGCGTCTTCATCGCCGCCCACACCACGTGCAATCGCGCGGTTTAAGGTGTCACGCGTCATGTTGTTAGACAACGCTTTATCAATCGCTGCACGCAAACGCGGGTTAGAACCCGGATCACCACCGCCCAAACGGGCTGCAGTTACCAGCTCACGGATAATTTTGGTGAAAATTTTACCGCGTTTGGAATCCTGCGCAGCTTTGCGGTGCTTTGTGTTGGCCCATTTACTATGACCTGCCATAACTATCTCCAAAAGCGCCTTTTTCAGGCGGCATTAATTACAAACTCTTCAATCGCTTGCCGGTTGCTCCACGACTTTGTCATAGCCGCCGCAGCATGTGCGTCCGTCCATTCCCAGGCCAGATGTTCCGAAATGGTTATCTGGCGTTCGTGAGGCAGCGCAAGGCAGAACCAATATTCCGTATTGCGCGTAATTCCCGGAGCATAGCGATGACGCAAATGTGTAAAAATTTCAAACTCCACACAGCGTTGGCAGTCAATCAAAGCCAGTTGTTCTGAAACAACGTCGATATCAACCTCTTCCTTTACTTCACGCTGTGCGGCATGCAGCGCAATTTCCCCTTCTTCCAGGCTGCCGGTAACCGACTGCCAGAAATCAGGATCATCGCGCCGCTGTAGCATCAGCACCCGCCCGGTGTCTTGTGCAAAAATCACCACTAATACCGAAACGGGATGCTTATAGCCCATTATTCTTTCTCAGCCTTTTTAATCACCGCGACACCCAGTTCAGCCAGCGCTGTTGGGTTGGCGAAGCTTGGGGCTTCAGTCATCAGACACGCTGCGGCGGTGGTTTTCGGGAACGCGATAACATCACGGATGTTGTCGGTACCGGTCAACAGCATGGTCAGACGGTCCAGACCAAATGCCAGGCCTGCGTGCGGTGGTGTACCGTATTTCAGGGCATCGAGCAGGAAGCCGAACTTCTCGCGCTGGTCCTCTTCGGCGATGCCCAGAATGCCGAACACGGTCTGCTGCATCTGGCCGTTGTGGATACGCACGGAACCGCCGCCCACTTCGTAACCGTTAATCACCATGTCGTATGCGTTCGCAACAGCAGCTTCCGGATCTGCCGCCAGTTGCTCTGGGGTCATATCTTTTGGTGCAGTGAACGGGTGGTGCATCGCGGTCAGGCCGCCTTCGCCATTGTCTTCAAACATTGGGAAGTCGATAACCCACAGCGGTGCCCAGGCTTTATCATCGGTGATACTCAGATCTTTACCGATTTTCAGACGCAGTGCGCCAAGCGCGTCAGCAACCACTTTCTTATTGTCCGCACCGAAGAAAATCATATCGCCATCTTGCGCACCGGTACGGGCCAGAATAGCTTCAACGATTTCTGCGTTCAGGAATTTAGCGACCGGGCTGGTGATCCCCTCGATGCCTTTAGCACGCTCGGTCACTTTGATGTAAGCCAGACCTTTCGCGCCGTAAATCTCAATGAACTTGCCGTAATCGTCAATCTGTTTACGGCTTAACTGTGCGCCACCTGGCACTCGCAGTGCTGCAACGCGGCCTTTAGCATCATTTGCCGGGCCGGCGAACACTTTAAACTCAACGTCTTTAAGCAGGTCAGCAACGTCCACCAGCTCCATCGGGTTACGCAGGTCTGGTTTATCAGAACCGTAACGACGCTCAGCTTCAGCGAAAGTCATGATTGGGAAATCGCCCAGGTCGACGTTTTTCACATCTAACCACAGTTCACGCACCAGTTTTTCCATCACTTCACGCACTTGCGGAGCAGACATGAAGGAGGTTTCAACGTCGATCTGAGTAAATTCAGGCTGACGGTCAGCACGCAAGTCTTCGTCACGGAAGCATTTAACGATTTGATAGTAACGGTCAAAGCCAGACATCATCAGCAGCTGTTTGAACAACTGTGGGGACTGCGGCAATGCGTAGAATTTACCTTTGTGAACACGGCTCGGCACCAGGTAGTCACGCGCGCCTTCTGGCGTGGCTTTGGTCAGCATTGGGGTTTCGATATCCAGGAAACCGTGGTCATCCATAAAACGGCGCACGAAACTGGTGATTTTCGCACGGGTTTTCAGGCGGTTCGCCATTTCTGGGCGGCGCAAATCCAGGTAACGGAATTTCAGACGCGCTTCTTCGGTGTTGACGTGGTTAGAGTCCAGCGGCAACGCTTCAGAGCGGTTGATAATGGTCAGGTCGGTAGCGAACACTTCCACCGCGCCGGTTGCCATATCTTTGTTGATGTTTTTTTCATCACGCGGGCGAACGGTGCCGGTGATTTGAATGCAGAACTCATTACGCAGTTCGGAAGCAAGCTGGAACGCGTCCTGACGGTCCGGGTCGAAAAACACCTGCACGATGCCTTCGCGATCGCGCATATCAATAAAGATAAGGCTACCGAGGTCACGACGACGATTGACCCAACCACACAGTGTTACTTGTTGTCCCACATGGGATTGATTGAGCTGCCCGCAATATACTGTACGCATGAGATATCCCTTAAATTAGCCGCTCACTGTGTGCAACCTGCACCGGTGGCCACTATTTTTGTATGTCAGATATAGTTGAAAAAAGGGGGCTATTATACTGGAAATATTGGCCCGCGATAAGAACTGACGCGTTTCAATGCGCCTTGTTTGGCCTATTCTCACAAAAATTAACAAAATTTGTAAACTGTCGAACATATGTTCCGTCGTAATGTGTTGCGAGATAATTCAATTTTGAACCGGAGTCACCGAATGTTAGAACTGAATACTTCCAAAACCGCACTGGTCGTTATTGATTTGCAGGAAGGCATTTTGCCATTTGCAGGCGGCCCGCACAGCGCACAGGATGTGGTGGCTCGTTCAGCCAGGCTGGCTGAAAAATTCCGCGAGAATAACGCCCCGGTTATTATGGTGCGTGTTGGCTGGTCTAAAGACTTTGCCGAAGCACTCAAACAACCGGTTGATGCACAGGCAGGCGCTCATGCGTTGCCGGAAAACTGGTGGCTTTACCCGCAAGCGCTGGGCAAAAAAGACAGCGACATTGAAGTCACTAAACGCCAGTGGGGAGCCTTCTACGGCACCGATCTGGAGCTTCAGTTACGCCGTCGTGGCATCGACACCATCGTGCTATGTGGGATTTCCACCAACATCGGTGTGGAATCTACTGCCCGTAACGCATGGGAATTGGGCTTCAACCTGGTGATTGCTGAAGATGCGTGCAGTGCTGCAAGCAGCGAACAACATCAAGGCAGCATGACGAATATCTTCCCGCGCATTGGGCGCGTACGCAGCACTGACGAAATCCTCGCTGCACTGTGATTTATATCGGCCTTCCCCAATGGTCGCACCCTAAATGGGGGCGTCTTGGTATAACTTCTCTGGAAGATTATGCTCGCCACTTCAATTGTGTGGAAGGCAATACCACGCTGTACGCCTTGCCTAAAGCGGAGACGGTACTTCGTTGGCGCGAGATGACCGACGACAACTTCCGCTTTTGCTTTAAATTCCCGGCCACCATTTCCCATAACGCCGCACTTCGTCAGTGCGGAGATTTGACCGCCGAATTTCTTGATCGCCTGTCTCCACTGGCACAGCGCATCGGGCAATACTGGCTGCAACTTCCCGCAAAATTTGCCCCTGCCGACTTACCTGCGCTGTGGAATTTCCTCGACGCTTTGCCAAAAGAATTCACCTACGGCGTCGAAGTTCGCCACCCTTCTTTCTTCGATAAGAGTGCCGATGAGCAAGCATTTAATCGGGGTTTGCATCTGCGTGGTGTTAACCGGGTTATTCTGGATAGCCGTCCGGTGCACAGCGCTATCGCCAACAACGAAGCGATGCACGAAGCCCAGCGTAAAAAACCCAAAGTACCGGTTCATGCCATCGTCACCGCAAATCACCCGATGGTGCGCTTTATCGGCAGTGACGATATGGTGCAAAATCAGGCGCTTTTCGACGTTTGGCTTAAAACCTTGCCAAAATGGCAACAAAACGCCACGCCTTACCTGTTCCTGCATACGCCTGACATTGGGCAAGTCCAGGATTTAGTCCATACACTATGGCGCGGATTGCAGCAGGCTCTTCCCGATTTGGGCAATGAACCTGCCATTCCTAAGCAAAACTCCCTATTTTAGGGGTAGCGACAGCTTATAGGTTGCACTGCTATTATATGCAGTGCTGGAACTATCTCTAAAGGATGTGAGTATGGTAAGCGCGCTCTACGCCGTTTTGGGTGCTTTGTTGCTGATTAAGTTCTCGTTTGATGTTGTCCGTATGCGTTCGCAATACCGGGTCTCTTATGGTGATGGTGGCTTTAGCGAACTTCAGAGTGCGATTCGTATTCACGGTAATGCAGTGGAATATATTCCTGTCGCATTACTGCTTTTATTATTGATGGAAATGAACGGCGCTGAAACCTGGATGGTGCATGTTAGTGGGTTGCTGCTGATTGTTGGCCGCCTGATGCATGCGCACGGTTTTCACCACCGTTTAATCCGCTGGCGTCGTTCCGGCATGAGCGCCACCTGGGCTTCATTGATCCTGATGGTGCTGGCTAACCTGTGGTATATGCCATGGGAGTTGGTTTTCTCGCTGCATTAACGCAAAATATGCCCCTTTCGAAATTTCGAATTTCCGGATTTAACATTATGTCTGACCGCGATACCTTGTTTTCCGCCCCGATCGCCAAATTAGGTGACTGGACCTTTGACGAACGCGTAGCTGAAGTGTTCCCCGATATGATTCAACGTTCGGTACCAGGCTACTCGAATATCATTTCGATGATTGGCATGCTGGCGGAGCGCTTTGTGGCACCGGGTAGCCAGGTTTACGATCTTGGCTGTTCACTTGGCGCGGCAACGTTATCGGTGCGTCGTAACATCCAGCACGACAACTGCAAAATTATCGCGGTAGATAACTCCCCTGCTATGGTCGAGCGCTGCCGCCGTCATCTTGACGCCTTCAAAGCGCAAACTCCGGTCGAGGTCATCGAAGGTGATATCCGCGATATCGTTATCGAAAATGCCTCGATGGTGGTGCTGAATTTCACCCTGCAATTTCTTGAACCCGATGACCGCAAACTGCTGCTGGAAAAAATCTATCAGGGGCTGAACCCTGGCGGCGCGTTAGTGCTGTCGGAAAAATTCAGTTTTGAAGATGGCGAAGTCGGCGAATTGCTGTTCAATATGCACCACGATTTTAAACGTGCGAACGGCTACAGCGAGCTGGAAATCAGCCAAAAGCGCAGCATGCTGGAAAACGTGATGCTCACCGACTCTGTCGAAACACATAAAAAACGCCTCAAACAAGCCGGATTTGACCACGCAGAATTATGGTTCCAGTGCTTTAACTTTGGCTCTTTGGTTGCACTGAAATCAGGAACGCCTGCATGATCGACTTTGGTAATTTTTATCAGCTTATCGCAAAAAGCCCGCTGGCCCCGTGGCTGGAAACACTGCCGGCGCAAATTGCCACCTGGCAGCGCGAGAACCTGCACGGTCAATTCAAACACTGGTACAACACCGTTGAATACCTGCCTGAACTAGCGCCATATCGCCTGGATTTATTGCACAGCGTAACGGCAGAATCTGAGGCACCGCTCAGCGATGGTCAGCGTCTGGGTATTGAAAAACTGCTACGCAACCTGATGCCATGGCGCAAAGGGCCATATTCGCTGTATGGCGTGGACATCGACACCGAATGGCGTTCAGACCTGAAGTGGGATCGTGTTTTGCCACACATTTCTCCACTTACCGGGCGCACGATTCTGGATGTCGGATGCGGGAGCGGTTACCACCTGTGGCGCATGATTGGCGCGGGCGCGCATCTGGCTGTGGGTATCGACCCAATGCAACTGTTCGTTTGCCAGTTCGAAGCGGTGCGTAAGCTGCTGGGTAATGACCAACGCGCGCATGTCCTGCCACTTGGCATTGAGCAACTGCCAGAGCTGAACATCTTTGATACCGTCTTTTCGATGGGGGTGCTGTATCACCGCCGTTCACCGCTCGATCACCTTTACCAGTTGAAAAACCAGTTAGCCAAAGACGGTGAACTGGTGCTGGAAACGTTGGTGGTAGAAGGCGACGAAAATACGGTACTGGTGCCTGGCGAACGCTACGCGCAAATGCGTAACGTCTATTACATTCCATCGGCATTAGCGTTGAAAAACTGGCTGGAGAAATGTGGTTTTGTTGACGTAAAAATTGTCGACCATTGCTACACCACCAGCGAAGAACAGCGCCGCACTAGCTGGCTGACGACCGAATCGCTGGCCGACTTCCTTGACCCGAATGACAGTAGCAAAACTATCGAAGGCTACCCTGCCCCGCTACGTGCCGTTCTGGTGGCGCGCAAACCGTAATATTATCTGCACAATCCAGCCCCGATAAATCTCGGGGCTTGAGACTGATGACAAACTTCTTCGTAGGTCAGATAAGCGCAGCGTCATCCGACACCACTGGCGTAAATGGTGGATGACGCTAACGCTTATCCACCCTACAAAACACATTTATCACCCTTTGTCAGCAATCTGGGCTTTTTATACCTCAGACGTTTTCTTCAATCCATGCCGCAAGCGTTGCGGGTGTTTTCAACACACTGGCAACGTCCGTCGGTGGAATAGCACAGCCAAATTCTGCCTGCACTTCCAGAACGATATCTACTGCAGTAATTGAATCAAGAATATCGGATTCAATAAGCTCGTCGTTAAACGCGACTTTGCGGGACAACACATTTTCAAATATCGCTAATACTTTCTGTTCCATATATATGCCCTTAGATCTTCAGCAGGTACGCGCCTGAACATCGAGTAATTTACGGTCAATTTTGCCGTTAGTGTTAAGAGGTAAGGTATCCATGATGACAATCTGCGAGGGCACCATGTAAGACGGTAAAATTTGCGTGAGGTTAGCTTTAATCTCTTTTTCCGAGAGCTTTGAAGCGCAAAAGGCAGCCAGGCGTAATACAGCACCATCTTTTTTGGTCAGCGGTAAAACCACTGCTTCACTGACGCCTGAAAGCGCAAGCAATCGGCTTTCAATTTCATGAATTTCAATACGATAGCCATTGAGTTTAATCTGGCTGTCGTTACGCCCCTGGCAATATAAATACTCTTTACCCGCGCGCCCTAAATCACCGCTTTTGTAGCCGCGCCAATGCTTACTTTCATTCCACAAAAGCTTTTCAGCATTCTCTTTTGGTAATCCAAGATAGCCACGCATCACATTTTTACCCCAGATAATTAATTCGTTATCTGCGGTAATTTCCATTTCTGAATACGGCATCATCGCGCCGATAGGCAATAGATCTCCTTCTTCGTGCAGGATCTCATCGCTTATCTCAATCACCGTGGTGGCAATGGTCGCTTCAGTTGGGCCATAAGAGTTGAGTATTTTTGCCTCAGGGAAAAGACGGCGCAGATGTTTTACCAGGGTTTTACTCAGCACCTCACCAATAAAGACAAAAACTTTCAGATCGCAGAGATATTCTGCACGAAATTCTGGTAGCAATAATTTTTGATAAGCGAAAGATGGAGTAGAAACCCATACAGAGACTTTTTGCTGTTGCAAATGGGCTAGCCAGTTATCCGCTGTAATATCCTCTTTAGCATTAAGCACGATATGACCGCCAGTCGCCAAATTGCCGAGTAATGGAATTAACGATAAATCAAAACTGAATACCGCGTGATTCATCAGCACCGGATGCGCAGGCAAAGAAAAATCATTGCGAACCCACTGCATGAAATTCCAGACGCTTTCGCGACCAATCTGCACTCCTTTAGGTTTACCTGTGCTCCCCGAAGTAAACATAATGTAGGCTAAATCCTGCTCTTCCAACTGCTGAGCCGTGACTCCGGTTGCTACAAATACCTTTTGCTGAACGTCGTAATAATAAGGCGCACGGGCTAATTCACAGATTTCTTTCAAGCGTTCTGCCGGATAGATATTATCAACTGGAATATAGGGGATTTGATGTAATAAACAACTATAAATGGCGCTGGCAAACTCTGCTTGTTGATGTCCATAAAGCACCACAGGAACATTCTTGGCGAGTTTTAGCACAGCAAAACGTTCCGCCCAGTCAAGCACAGCACAACCGAGTTGCTGCCAGCTCAAACTATTATCGCTGCCACTTATCGCCAATTGCTGAGCGTTTTTCGGTTCAAGTAACACAGCATGTAGATAATCACTTAGCTGTTGTAATTCGTCATTATTCTTCATACAGGAGACATTCCGCTAAAAATATAAAGAGAGGCTGCTGCACTTGCCAGCGTCAACATTCGCCCCATAAAGACAATTAAAGGCATTTTTAACCATGTGGACATTTTTTGGCTGCGCTTTGCCAGCCAAAGGATCATATTGTGAATAACCGATATGCCACCAAACAACGCACCGCTGACAACGTAATTCAGCTCCAGTCCATTCCAGGCTCCCATGCAAAACAGCGTGCAGAAAATACCGATATTTTGCGCTGTCACTTTGTGGTTTCTGAAAAACTCAACCTTCATCAGATTCATATAAATCGGCATAAAGACTACGTCTCGCAACCACTCCGATAAGCTAATATGGAACCGACGCCAGAAATCTTGCGGGTTTTTTGCCAGTATCGGTAAATTGAAATTGGCGGGTAAATTCAGCCCAAACAAACGCCCGGCGCCTATCGCCATATTGCTGTAACCCGCAAAATCAAAATACAGATAGAAGCTATATGCCAGCGACATCACTACGCCAACAGTCAGCGTAAAAGGCCGATGGCTCCAGTGGCTAATCACCAGGTTATCAATCAACATGGCAAACAAAAATTTCTGCACGATGCCATAAAAGATTTGTTCCATAGATTGCAGGAACACCGCAGTTGTCAGCCGAAATTTAGGTTGAGTGATATCCTGAACCCAGCTTCGCCAGCGATACATCGGCCCGGCGAGAATAACAAAGGGTAAAAAGAGGTAGCTAAAGTACTGGAAGAAATTGCGGGAATCTTTCTTATTGCGATAAAGTAAAACGTCCACCGCTCTGAAAGTCATGAAAGAAAGACCTAACATTCCCCAATGATTATTCAGATGTAATTTAACCAGAACCAATGGCAGTAAACTCAATGTCACCGACTGCCAGGTTTTCAGCCACGACTTATCTTTTAAGACCGCAATCACGTATAAATACGCAAACATCAATAATGGAATAGTTATCTGGTTTTTGAAAACGTATCCCCAGACAGCAATTAACGCAAATGCAGTAAACAGTGAAGCGTAGGTCAATCGGTTACCCAGCAAACGATTAACGCCTGCAAACAATAGCGAACTGGCAAACAATACAGCAAAGAAAGGTGCACTGGTATACATTCACTGACTCCTAAAATTGCTGATATTCAAAATGCAATTTGATATTCATGCTGTTATCCACTGAAGACCATGTCACGATGGTTACCAGCAGAAACAGATAAAGGAAAAAGAGTCGGATGGCTTTTTTCATTTTTTGAATGCCTCGGAAATAAAACGGTCCATGGCCACCCATGCCAGTTCAGTAGGATGAAGACGATCCCAGTTCCATCCCGGTTGATAGCTTTGGTCGTACATATCAAAATAAGGCGTGTTATATTTTTTCAACGTCTGCTGGATGAAACGATCTGTCGGCTGGAATTTATCCGTATTCTTTAGCGCCCACGGATTAAGCGGATCGATAATGACGACGACATTAACCTGGCGTTCATGCAGCAGCTTCATCATTGCTATAAACGTCTCTTTTTCTCGGCCCGATGGAGGCGCGGTATACCAATCTTCTGGCGTTTTATCGTCGGCAAATATCTCTTGATCCATCCATAACGTGGCGGCACTTTCATGACGAGCACGGTTAAGTTGCTGGGCTTGCTGTAATTCTGCATTCCAGTTAATATTTAACTCGTTAGCGGGCGCCACCGGCCACGGCTGCGTATTTGACTGGCGAATATGTGCCAGTGATAAGAAATAATCTCTGATCATTTCGCAGAATGAAGAGAACTGATATTTAATTTCACGCCAGACAATTTTTGTGTGCCAGCCAAAAATACGCATCTGGCTAAAAGTGAGATGATCCACATCTTGCGCATCGATATGGGTTAAATAATGGGTCAAAACAGGACGCATAGTGGCATCTGACATTAATGGTTTAAACACCGAGTCCGGGAAATGGTCAGCGAAAATCGTCGGAGGAATACCATCAAAAAAGAAACTATCGGGTGACAAGAGCAATACCAGTTTCGTTTTTGGTGACAGATCTTGTTTAAAGCGCGTCAGCAAGGCGAGTTGCGTCATGTTATCGACGAAGCTATCACCGTAGGCCACAGTGGGCTGATGCAGTTTGGTATTAAAAAAATTATATACCGCAAAATGCTCATCTTCAGACGTGGCAACTTCCGATGCTCCGAGGAAGAAAATGGCGTTACCATTCAGAGCATGTGAAATGGTTGCCATTTTCTCTGCCTGAACTTTACGTGTACCTTCCATTGTTTTTATTAATGGTAGAAATTTTAATGCCGGTTGTAAGCTATCGATAAAAGGTGGAATGGTTAAAACCAAAGCAGCAAGGATTGCCATGGAAATGTGCAATAAAATAGCTTTATTTATTTTCATGATCGGCACAACTTTATCGAAACCAAATAAAATAGAAAATATTACTCTATCAACATATTTCTAAAGGGATTTTGATAATAAAGAAATGGACCACTCTATTCATTGAGTGATTGGTATCCGTATGTAACGCTATGTACAAAGCAACAAAAATAACCAATATTTAACAAGTTAGCTACAATCACCCATTTTATTGCGGCCATTATGTATATCGAGAATCAAAGTCTCAGAGAACGGCTATGACGCAGAGAACATCTCTATGCTGGGTCGCCATGCATAACGCTCACAGCATGTCTATTTCACTAGTTGTTTATGCAACTGTTCAGCTATTTTCTCGATGCGTTCTGTTAGCTCTTTAGTGACATTGGTTAGCTCAGTATTCATCTCAATCAATTTGATCATCTGTTCGGCTTGTTCTGCTGCAAATTTTAATCGTTTTTCATTGGCCTGCGCTAAATCTTCCCGATGCAAAGCATCAGCTTCCCCGTGTGCTTTATCCCTTTCGGCCTGGCGCGTTTGCGCAAGTAAAATGAGTGGAGCGGCATAAGCAGCCTGGAGACTAAATGCCAGGTTTAACAAGATAAATGGATAGAGGTCAAAATGGCTCACGCCCGTAACGTTAAGAACGATCCAAACTAAAACAATAAGAGTTTGTGCGCCAAGAAAAAAAGGCGTGCCAAAAAACCGGGCAAACGCTTCAGCTTTTAATGCAAACCAACTTTCCCCGAAGGTTGGCGTTAAATGCTGGTGAATACGATGGAAACGTAAATGATCGCGATTCGTTATTTTGCCAGATGGCTCTTTGCTGGATAACGTCATTTTCACTACTCCTCAGCCATTAATGGATATTAATAAAACTAAAGTCTAGCAGAGGATTAAAGCGCGTTTCGGGGAGGGTTTCGGGAAAAAAGAGCACAGGAAAAGTCTGAGAAGAAAAAGATGACAGGATCTGCCCATTCAAAGAAAGAAGCATCAAGCCTTTACTCAACAATGCCGATATCTGAGATCAAAGGCACAAATTATGATCATGTTTTGAGAAATAACTTGCCGTTTCATCAGAATATCTTACCGTAGGGAAAAATTGGTTTATACCAGTCTGGCGAAAAATGAAAAATATAAGCAATGTAGATATCAACAGAGAACGCCTGGAAAGGTGGTTATCTGAGACAAATTTGACACCGGGTTCACGGCTTCCTTCAGAGCGGGAACTATGTGAATTGCTGGATACCCGAAGAATGACATTACGACAAGTTTTGCTGGAGTTGGAAGTTGCATCCCTTATCTTCAGGAAAAATCGTAGCGGCTGGTTTATTGCCCCCAAGCGATTCATCTATAACCCTAAAGCACAGTCCAGCTTTAATGCAGAAGCCCGGGCGCAGGGGCGGCAACCATTTTGGGGATACCTGGAAGAAGAACAGTGCGAAGTGCCCCCCCTTAATGTGGCAAAGGCTTTCTCAGATAATTCTCGCAGTTATCGAGTTACTGGCTGGTGTGGACTTGATGGGCACAAAGTTTTTTATCACGAGTCCTATATTGATGCTGACTTTGCCCCAGACTTTATCAAAAAAATAAACAATCAGTCATTTGCAGATGTCTGGGAAAAAGAATATGGCCAGTTTTTGAGTATAAAAAGCATGCTATTTAAGCCCGTAAAAATACCCGGCCAGGCATGCAAGGAATTAGGTGTTGCGCCAAATTCGTTCGTTATTCTGGTTGAAAAGCATCGGGCAACGCGTGAAAAAAGAGTCGTTCAAGTTGACTTCGAATACTGGAGATTGGAGTCCGTTGAACTATATATCCAGGATGAATGAGGGTAAAAATGAAAACATCTGAAAGAGTCTGCCTTGCTGAGCGAGCCAGGAATATCCCCCTATATTTACATGCCTACGCATTTCATTTAAATATGCGATACGAACGAATTTTGCCAGGAGATCTACTGGATATCGCACATCAGAACCAATTACGGGGTGTGAAAATTCATGTTGAAGATGGTGAGTCTCAGGCATTACAAATGCTGAGTGACCTTCAGTTAATTGATTTCAGGAAGAAAGCAGAAAACTACGGTCTTGATGTTAATATTGAGACAAGCGCTTCTGATCAAAAAACTCTGAATGATGCCATCAGGATTGCCCACCTGACAGGCGCATCATCAGTACGTTTTTATCCTCGCTATGAAGGGCATCTGCAAGATGTAATGAAAAAAATAAGCCTGGATATAGAATACTTATCTCAATTTGATGATTGCGGCTTAACATTCACAATTGAGCAGCATGAAGATTTGAAAGGGGAGGAACTGGTCAGCTTAGTAAAACATAGCGGGATGAAGAATCTCTCAATTCTTTTTGATTTTGGCAATATGATCAATGCTAACGAAAAACCACTCGACGCCCTACGCGCAATGGCTCCTTATATAACACAAGTACATGTAAAAGATGCCAAAATCATTAAGGATAATTCCGGATGGGCGCATGAAGCATGCCGCTCGGGGTATGGGGAATTACCAATGGAAGACATGCTCAGGGAGTTACTGCTGCTTGGAGAAGATAAGCCCCAGGTAATTTCTTTCGGACTGGAGGAAGAAGTCGAATACTTCGCCCCTGCTTTCCGTTTCGATGATGAAGGCGATAATCCATGGATACCCTGGAGAACCGCAAGTTATACGCCACTTCCTGAAACCGATAAAGTTGATGAACGCCTTGCTCAGGAAGCAGAACACGCAATAGAGCAAATACACTACGTCAGAAATATATGTAATAAATTTATTAACGAAAAATAATTTAAAGTATTTCCAATCAACATCACAGGCACAATTTACATAACTTTCTAATCACAGTGACATTGCTCAATCGTGAATATAGAAAGTTAATCTCTCTACGCTTCTATGTAAGTGAAGGAATAATTATGTTCATGAACAAGTGGGCACGACTGTGTTTTTTAGTCCTTGGCGGTGGAACGATATTTAAACTTTCAAGTATGAAGGATGTATTTTACGTCCCAATGCAAAATGATTGGGGTTTAACTAACACACAGATTGGTCTTGGTTTTACTGTATATACAATAGTCCAGACAACAGGGCTATTTCTTTCTCTTTATATTGCTGACCGCTACTCTAAGAAAATACTGTTACCCTTTGGATTGATTGGTGTTGGACTATGTGGGTTGTATTTATCAACCCTGCCTTCATTTACAGGCTTCCTGCTTTGCTTTGCAGCAATGGCCTTCTTTGGGGATGTTATTTTCTGGCCCGTGTTATTAAAAGCGGTACGCCTGCTGGGAAATAAAGAAGAACAAGGACGAATGTTTGGTTTCCTTGAGGCTGGACGTGGCGTAGTGGATGTCATTGTCGCATCAGGAGCATTGTTTATTTTTGTTCAATTCGGCGAGGGAAAAGCAGGCATGCAGGCTGGTCTACTTTTCTACACGCTAATAACACTTGCTGTAGGTGTTGTTACATACTTCATTGTTGATGATGATGACAAAGTTACCACTCAGGATAACAGCAATGCGAATATGGAAGTCATCAGAGGTATCAAGCATGTCCTTTCCTGTGCAAACGTCTGGCTGGCTGCATTTGGCATATTCTTTGTATATGCGGCTTACTGTGGATTAACTTATTTCATTCCTTTCTTAAAGGATATCTATATGTTACCCGTTGCCCTTGTTGGGGCCTACGGTATCATCAACCAATATGCGTTAAAAATGGTCGGTGGTCCTATTGGTGGATTCCTTGCCGATAAAGTAACCAAATCTCCGACAGTCTATTTGAAGTGGACATTCCTGCTCGCTGCTATTGCCATGATCTGCTTCATTCAGTTACCTCACCAATCCATGAATGTCTATGTAGGTATGGCGGTAACGTTAGGATTTGGCGCAATAATATTTTCCCAACGTGCGATATTCTTTGCTCCGATGGATGAGATCGGAATATCACGTCAGTATAGTGGTTCAGCAATGGCATTTGGTTGCATCATAGGTTACATGCCAGCAATGTTTGCTTATACCCTATACGGTGCTCTTCTGGATAATTTTAAAGGAATTACCGGATATAATTATGTATTTAGCATGATGGTAACCTTCAGCCTGCTTGGCTTCGTGTGCTCTACAGTTCTCGCCAGAAGAATTAAGAAGCAAAAAGCGGTATTAGAAATAACATCCGCACAATCTTAGTTTTCCATTTATTATTTCTCAAAAATCAACTGTATTTATGACGAGAAATAGAAAATAAGCTTATAGATATAAATAAAAAAAGCCCCAGCAATACGCTGGGGCCTGGTACGAGCGAGCATCACATGGGCAACATGATGCACGGTCAAAAACTTTCAGCCTTCATCTTTCAAGTTGCAGGCTCACTTGCAACCAACACAGCCTTCATTGCAGCCACCACGTCGCCATCAACGCAGTAACGGTTAAATTCATCAGCTTCGGCATCAGCACTCATTGATACACCCGCTTTACGGTAACGCATCGGTGAAGCCACTGTCTGCCCGGCAGAGCTATGCATTTCATCAATGCCGCCTTCGACAAACTTTTTCAAGTTGCTCAGCCTGACGCCTGCACCCGCCATTATTATTGGAGCACGGGAAAGCTGTTTTAGTTCCCTTAGTAGTGAAAGTCCTAGTTCAGCATTCTGCTGCTGGCCTGAAGTCAGGATGCGTGCCACGCCCAATTCGGTTAATTGCTCCAGCGCCTGATGAGGGTTATGGCACATATCGAACGCACGGTGGAACGTTACCGCCATTCCTTGAGCTTGTTCCATCACCCGCTTCATGCGAGGAACATCAATATGCCCTTCACCATCGAGCATGCCGATAACCAACCCCGGATACCCCAATTCACGCACGAACGCGATGTCTTCGAGCATGGTTTCAAATTCAGCATCTGTGTAACAAAAATCGCCGCCGCGCGGGCGAATAATTGGATGTACGGGGATCGAAACTCGTTGCTTCACCTGGCGTAACACGCCCGCAGACGGGGTCAAGCCCCCCTCTTTTGGCGCGGCACACAACTCAATTCTGTCCGCTCCTGCTTGTTGCGCCGTGACTGCACAGTCAATTCCATAACAACATATCTCAAGCAAAGGCATTGATTACTCCTTAAAAATCTTCAGCCTGGTGGTTGTGCCACAGGTTCAGAATGATAATCTGAAACGACGCTCCCAAAAAGGTAGCCTTACTCTAAATAGTTCGAGTTGCAGGTAGGCGGCAAAGGAGATTATCCGATGAGCTTACTTGAATAAGTGATTCGGATAATTGAGAGCAGCCAACACCCCTGCAACTTGAAATATGACGAGTATAATCATGGCATTCAATTTTGATGAAGGCATCGACCGTCGTCACAGCGACAGCTCGAAGTGGAATAAATATGGTGATGAAGTTTTACCAATGTGGGTGGCGGATATGGACTTTCGCTCACCTCCTTGTATCCTCGATGCGCTCCATCAGCGGGTTGAACACGGCGTTTTCGGCTACGGTGTCAGGCCACAAGAGTTAATAGAAGTGGTCATTGAACGCATGGCTAGCCGCTATCAATGGCAGATTAAACCTGAGTGGATTGTCATTTTGCCCGGCGTGGTTGCGGGGCTGAATTTAAGTGTCAGAGCCTTCACCTCACCGAATGAATCAACGATTGCCCCCACACCAATTTATCCCCCGTTTAGAAAATCATCCGCTTTTGCCCAGCGTCCACAGCTCAATGCGCCATTACGTCTGGAAAATGGCCGTTGGGTTATAGATTTACCGTCACTCGAACCCTTGCTCACCGGCAAAGAAAAACTGCTGATGCTGTGTAATCCGCAAAACCCAGGCGGTACCGTTTATCGTCGCGACGAATTGCAGCAGCAACTCGAGTTTGCACAACGCCATGATTTAATTGTCTGTTCGGATGAGATCCATGGTGATTTGTTACTTGAGCCTGATGCGAAACATATTCCTTTCGCAACACTGAGTGCAGACGCTGAACAACGTTCCATTACCCTGCTCTCGCCATCCAAAACCTTTAATATCGCTGGTCTTGGCGCATCACTGGCGATTATCCCTGACCCGCAATTACGTAAGCAATTCAATACCACGCGTGATGGCATTGTGCCGAGCGTTGATGTGCTGGCATTGACCGCCGCGACCGCAGCCTGGCGTGATGGCGAATCCTGGTTGCAGGAGTTATTGCCCTATTTACGTCGCAACCGCGACCGCCTGGTAAGCGCGATTAACAATATACCTGGTTTGACCATGGCAATACCGCAAGCGACTTATCTGGGATGGGTGGATGCAACGGCTTTACCGGTCGACAACCCTACGTTGTTCTTCCAGAAAGCCGGCCTGGGCTTCTCGCCAGGCACCGACTTTGGCGAGGCAAAATTCGTGCGGATTAACTTCGGTTGCACATCGGCAAACCTTGAAGAAGCGATTAAACGAATGAAGGCGGCTGTACAATCAATCCGCTAGCTCACTGGCAACAATCTCTTCAATACTCCACGGATGGAATTTGATGGTCACTTTGCCGTCCGTGACCGCCAGTGTTGGGTTTGGCAAGCGTTCACGTTCACCTTTT